>NZ_JACHIA010000024.1:78023-102992 GCF_014202995.1 Longimicrobium terrae | reverse complement strand
CGGCTCAGCACCTTGCCATTCGCTCGGGTCGCTATGACCAACTCCCCAGAGGACTTTCACCTCCAAGCTCCAGCCCATGCCGGGCACACAACGCAAAAACCGCCCGGGTGCGTGCCCCGGGCGGTTCGTGTCCGTGGGTGGACCGGGGGCGATGCGCCGCGTCAGGACTCCGCGCGGCAGTCGAGGATCATCTTCTTGTCGGCCAGCGCCCACTGCGCGCCCTGCTTGCGGTAGGTGAGCTTCCACACGCGGTCGCAGAAGTTTGACGGGCGGTAGCGACGGTCCGTGGAGGTGCTGCGCACCGTGGCGCGGATCTCCTCGCGGGTGCCGTACGCCTGGTTCCAGTTGATCCAGATGCCGTACTTGCGCACCCAGCACCCGCCGAAGCCGGACGTGGTGTCGCACAGCAGCGCCTGCTCCTGCGAGGCCTGCGTGGGCTCGTCAAGGCGCAGCGAGATGCTGTCCACCTCCAGCGCGCTCCCCGTCACCGACGCCGAGGCGCGGCGGAAGGAATCCAGGTTCACGTACAGCGGGCCGTCCGCCACGCGGCCGGGCTGGTTCTGCCGCGCGTCCTGCTCCATGTAGGTAATGATCTGCGGAGCAACGGCGTAGAAGTCTTCGGGCGTGGCGCGCTCGCCGGAGCAGGCACCCAGCACGGGAAGGGCAAGAGCCAGGAACAGTCGCTTCATCGGCACGGCAGAAAGAAGGTGAAACGGTCGCGCATGGGGCAGATTACACCACTGGCGGGTTCAGCGCAAAGCCCGCACCCTCCCGCCCGCGCCGCGGAACGCGTAGGTTGCCGTCCTTCACAGGCAGATGAACCCCGTTGACCGGGAGCATGGATGGCGCTCTGGAGGCTGACTCCCAGGACGAACACGATGTGGTGGTGCGTAGAGGGCAAGGACCCCTGGCAGCCGCCCTATGACCGAGCCATCGGCTTCGTCGTCCGCGCCGCGGACGAGGAGCAGGCGCGATGGCTGGCGCACGGTGCCGGCGGCGAGGAGAACTCGGCGCTGCACGGCGTGTCGCCCTGGCTGGACGGCACCTATTCCACCTGCGAGCCCATCCGCGACGACGGAACGGCCGAGGTGCTGCTGGTGAACTTTCGCCACTCCCCGTGGTGAATCAGAACAGCTCCGCCGGCGCGATGATCCTCACGTCGCAGAACCGGCGGATCTTGCCGAAGTCCCCCGCGTTGTAGGTCACCACCACCGCGTTCACCCGCCGCGCGCTGCGCGCGATCAGCACGTCGCGCAGCAGCCGCTGCTGCTCCTCGCGGGAAATCGCGGCGGTGTGTCCCGCCCTCCACGACCGCTTTCCGCGCAGCAGCGCGTTCAGGATCTTTCCCGTCTCATACCAGTCGTCGCTGTCCGGCGTAAGCAGCTGGTTCAGGCTCTCGTACTCACGGAGTGTCACGCCCCAGCGCCGCGCTTCGGCGTCGTCCGCCGCCCCCGCCGTAATCTCCTGGACGACGACCGCCGAGAGCAGCACATGACCGGGAACAGCGTCAGCGGGATGGCGGATCAGCACGTTGGTGTCAATCACGTACCGCTGTCTCATCATCGTGGCCAGAAGCCGCGCGCCCTGTCCAGCTCACGCGCTATCGCGAGCCACTTGGGGTCCTGACTCATCTGAAAGACGAGGCGCCCGGTTGAGCCTTCCGCGAGGATGTTGCAGAACTCGCGATCGGAATGCGCACGCGCGACGTCGATCGCGTTCACACGTGTCGGGTGCGTGCTGAGGAGCACGCCGTCGCGGCGAAGCTCCCAGACGGAGTTGCGGAGGGCGATGTAGAGCGTCGGAACACCGGGGACGAGGTCCTCGGGTTCGTAGCCGGGTTCGGGTGCGCGCTTGCGGGTCGCCATGGTCACCAGGGGCCGTAGTGGGCGTGTGCATGCTGACTGTCCAGAAGCTAACGCATTCCCATGTGCCACTCCAGACCCCAATGCATGCGCTCTGGACGCGCCACAGGCGAGCATCCATGCGCACTTCTGGCGGGAAAGCTGTCGCTCCGCCCATCAATCAACCGCACGCTTCGGACGGCGGTCCTCGCGTCCAGAGGCGGAGCCGGAATGCAGAGCGGGCCGGCATCGCTGCCGGCCCGCTCCGTCGTTCATCCACCCGAACCGCGCGGGGGTCAGACCCAGGTCTGCTGGATCTTGCCGATGCTGGCGATGCGCTGCTCGGCGATGCGGTCGGCGGCCAGGTAGCTGGGCACGCCCTCGGCCTCGCTGAGCTCAAAGATGCGCAGCAGGGTGCTGTAGATCTCGCCCGCCTTGCGCATGGCGCGCTCGGAGGTCCAGCCGTGCAGTTCGCCGTACACGTTGATCAGCCCGCCCGCGTTGGCCACGTAGTCGGGGGCGTACAGGATGCCGCGGCGGTGAAGCTCGTCGCCGTGGCGCGCCTCGGCCAGCACGTTGTTGGCGGCGCCGGCCACGATCTGCACCTTGAGCTGCGGGATCGTTTCGTCATTGATGGTGGCGCCCAGCGCGCTGGGGGCGTAGATGTCGGCTTCCACGCCGTAGATGGCGTTGGGCTCCACCGCCTGCGCGCCGAAGTCGTGCACCACGCGCTGAATGCGCTCCTGGTCGATGTCGGTCACCACCAGGCGCGCGCCCTCGGACGCCAGGTTCTGGCACAGGTAGTAGCCCACGTGGCCCAGGCCCTGGACGGTGATCGTCTTGCCGCTGAGCGAATCGCTGCCGTACTTGCTCATGGCCGCGGCCTTGATGCCGCGGTACACGCCGTACGCCGTCACCGGCGACGGGTCGCCGGAGGTGGCGGCGCGGCCGGTGACGTGCTCCGTCTCCATGGCCACGAACTCCATGTCGTCCACCGAGGTGTTGACGTCCTCGGCGGTGATGTAGCGGCCCTTGAGGCTTTCCACAAAGCGGCCGTGCGCGCGGAAGAACTCTTCGCGCGGCGCCGTCTTGGGGTCGCCGATGATGACGGACTTGCCGCCGCCCAGGTTGAGCCCGGCGACGGCCGCCTTGTACGTCATGCCGCGGGACAGGCGCAGAGCGTCGATGAACGCCTCGGTGTCGCTGGCGTAGTTCCAGAACCGCGTGCCACCCAGTGCCGGTCCCAGCACCGTGTTGTGGATCGCGATGATCCCCTTGTAGCCGCACGACGGCTCCGAGCAGAATATGACCTGCTCGTGGTTGTGCTCACCGATCAGCGAAAACAATTCCATGCCTGTTACCCGTATGGCTTTGCGTGGGGGGCGTAGGCCCCGGTGCCGGCGCGGGGGCCCTGGGGCCCGCCCGGCGTAAGGTTCGGTCGTGTTGGCCAGGCTCCGGCGGCCTACCGGTACAGCTCGCGCGCGATCACCGTCCGCTGGATCTCGCTCGCGCCTTCGTAGATCTCCGTCACCTTGGCGTCGCGGAACAGCCGCTCCACCGGGTACTCCTTTACGTATCCGTATCCGCCAAACACCTGCACGGCCTGCGTGGTCACGTACATGGCGCCTTCCGAGGCGAACAGCTTGGCCATGGACGACAGGCGGCTCACCTTTTCGCCCGCGTCCTTGGCCTGCGCGGCGCGCTGCACCAGCGAGCGCCCGGCCTCGATGCGGGTGGCCATGTCGGCCAGCTTGAACTGCATCCCCTGGAACTCGCGGATGGCGGTGCCGAACTGCCGCCGCTCGTCCGCGTAGCGCAGGCTGTGCTCCAGCGCGCTCTGCGCGATCCCCGTCGCCAGCGCGGCGATCCCCAGCCGCCCGCCGTCCAGCCCCTGCAGCGCGTAGATGAAGCCCATCGAAGGATCACCCAGCAGCTGCGCGTCGGGGACGAACATCTCCTGAAAGGCGATGCCCACCGTTTCGGAGGCGCGCTGCCCCATCTTGTCTTCCTTCTTGCCGACGACGTACCCCTCGGTGTTCGTGGGGACGATGAAGGCGCCGATCCCCTTGGCGCCGCGCCGGTTCTCGGGCGTGTCCGTGCGGCACATGCAGACCATGACGTCGCCGAAGCCGCCGTTGGTGATCCACGCCTTCGTGCCGTTCAGAATCCACCCGCCGTCAACCTTGCGCGCCTGCGCCGCGAGCGCCGCCGCGTCGCTGCCCGCGTCCGCCTCGCTGAGCGCAAAGCCGCCGAGCATTTCGCCGCGGGCCATGGGCTTGAGCCAGCGCTCCTTCTGCTCCTCGCTGCCGTGCGCCAGAATCATCTGCGTCGGAAGCGAGTTGTGTACGCTCATGGCGACGGCGACGGATGCATCGCCGCGGGCGATTTCTTCCAGCGCCATCAGGTAGGTGCTGGTGTCCAGCCCCAGGCCGTCGTACTCCTCCGGCAGCAGCATTCCCAGAAAGCCGAGTTCGCCCAGCTTCTGGATGATCTCGCGGGGAAAGTGCGCCTCGCGGTCCCACTCTTCCGCGTGGGGGCGCAGTTCGCCCTCGGCGAAGTCGCGGGCCAGGTCGCGGATCTGGAGCTGTTCTTCAGTCATCAAAAGCAGTGCGTTAGTGCTGGGTGCGTGAGTGCGTGAGTGCGTCGGCTGCGGCGCGGCGGACGGGGCGGTGTTCGTCCCCTGCCCCGCTCGGAAGCACGCGTTCGGTGCCGAGGCCGGGTGCCGCGCGGAGTGAACTCACGCACTCACGCACCCCGCACTCACGCACTTCAGTAGTTGTAGAACCCTTCGCCCGTCTTGCGGCCCAGCTTGCCGGCGGCCACGTACTTTCGCAGCAGCGGGCACGGACGGTACTTGTCGTCGCCCAGGCCGTCGTGCAGCACCTGCATGATCGCCAGGCACGTGTCCAGGCCGATCAGGTCCGCCAGCGCCAGCGGGCCCATGGGGTGGTTCATCCCCAGCTTCATCACCGTGTCGATGGCCTCGCGGTCCGCCACGCCCTCCATCAGGCAGAACACGGCTTCGTTGATCATCGGCATCAGGATCCGGTTGCTGACGAAGCCCGGATAGTCCTGCGCCTCCGCCACCGTCTTGCCCAGCTTTTCGGACGTTTCGACCGTGATGCGCGTCGTTTCCTCCGACGTGGCAAGGCCGCGGATGATCTCCACCAGCTTCATCACGGGGACGGGATTCATGAAGTGCATCCCGATCACCCGGTCCGCCCGGCTCGTCCGTCCCGCGATCTCGGTGATGCTGATGGACGACGTGTTGCTCGCCAGGATGGCGTGCGGCGCCGCGACGCGGTCAAGCTCCTCGAAGATGCGGAACTTGAGGTCGCGGTTTTCCGTCGCCGCTTCCACGATCAGGTCCGCGTCCGCCGCGGCGGAAAGCTCCGTCGCGGTCTGGATGCGTCCCATGGCCGCGTCGCGGTCCGCTTCGGTGAGCGCGCCCTTCTTGATCTGGCGGTCCATGTTGCCGCCGATGGTCTTGCGCGCGGCCTCCAGCGCGTCGGCGCGCACGTCGATCATCGTTACGTCGTAGCCCGCGTGCGCGAACACGTGGACGATGCCGTTGCCCATGGTGCCCGCGCCCACCACCGCGACCTTGCTGATTTCCGCCATCGTCCGATTTTTCCGTCAGGTCCGGCGCCTTGGGAGCCGCGCGTCAGCGCAGCGTCATCCAGAGCGCAAAGTAGATGAGAAGCAGCAGCGCGCCCGTAACCACGGTCCACACCGCCGCGTTGTTCACGTATCCCGGCGCCGTTTCGCCGTCCTTGCCCGCCCGCGCCAGCGCCCGCGAAACCGATCCGGCGTCCACCACGTCAGTCACGCCCAGCGCCCGCCGCCCGCCCAGCAGCGCGGCCGCGCCGAACAGGATCATCATCATCCCCGCCGTAAAGACGACCAGGAGCCAGACGGCGTCCCGGTCCGTCGCGGCGTCGCGCCCCACCAGTCCGTAGGGAAAGGCGACGGGCACGAGGGCGGCGAAGCCGATGGCCACGCCTGCGGCGGAGGCCCAGAAGCGCAGCGCGGGGCGGTTCACGGCCACCGCTCCCCGACACGCGCGTCCACCAGCGGACGGCGCGCCGTCATCCGCGGGTCCGGCCGCAGCCGCGAGGTGCGCGCCAGCCACACCGTTCCCGCCAGCAGCGCCACCGTCGCCGCGAGCCCCGCCTCCGGGCCGAACGACCCGCCCGTCCACCAGTCCGCCCCGGTCTCGCGGGCGTCGTAGAAGGGGACGTTGAACTTGTCGAGACCGCTCACCGGAAAGGCCAGCACCGACTGCATGGTCCAGTTCCATCCCATGTGCACCGCCGTGGCGAACCAGAGCGAACGGGTCCGCAGGTACGCCACCGACAGCATCACCCCGGCCAGAAAGATGTTGGCCAGCGCCAGCGGGGTGACGCCGGGGTTCTGCCGGTGCAGCCAAGCAAAGAACAGCGACATCACCAGCACCGCCGGCCACGCACCCATCCCCTGCACCAGCACCTGCAGCGGATACCCGCGCACGACCACCTCTTCCAGCGCCGCTGCTACCGTAAAGAACACCAGAGCGGACAACAGAGCGGCGACATATTCGGGCACGGTGCCCGGCTCGGCAACCCACCTCACGGTACCCGCCACCGCAAGCAGCACTACGGACAGCCCCAGCATCGTCCCGCCGGCCAGCGTGCCCACCCCCAGATCGCGGGGCACAGAGCCGTCCCAGCCAAAGCCCAGCGCCTGCGGCGAGCGCCCGTCCACCCAGCGCAGCATCACCCATCCCGCCAGCGTGGCGCTCACGAGCGAGCCCGTCAGCCCCGCCAGTTCGCTGTTCACCCCGGCCGCTCCCAGCAGGGTTACGGCTACGATGCCGAACACCGTCGCCAGCAGCAGGTACAGCGCGAGCCGCCACCCCGCCCGCAGGCCGAACGGGCCGAAGAAGACGCGCTGCATCCACGTGGGCCGCGCGGCGTCCACACCGTCCACCAGAGGATCGCGGGGATCCGGTCCGCCGGGGGAGGAGAACTCAGCCGTCACTCGCGCTCCTCCTCTCCGCAGCGGATTTGGAAGTTCAGCAGACAAATGTCCCGCCATCCCCCGCGGGGCGGCCCGGGAGAGCAGAATCAGACGCGCTGCACCGAGAGCGCGACCGCGTCGCCGCCGCCCAGGCACAGCGTGGCCAGGCCGTTCTCCGCGTCACGGTCCTTCATGGCGTGCAGCAGGGTGGTGAGCACCCGTGCGCCCGACGCGCCGATGGGGTGGCCCAGCGCCACGGCGCCGCCGTTGACGTTCACGCGGTCCCAGTCCCAGTTGAGCCCCTGGCCGTTGGCCAGCGCCTGCACGGCGAACGCCTCGTTGGCCTCGATCAGGTCGTAGTCGTTGATCTCGGTGCCGGCCTTCTTCATCAGGTTCTTCACCGCCTGGATGGGGGCAAAGAACAGGTCGCGCGGCTCCACGGCGCCGGTCGAATACGCGTTGATGCGGGCCAGGATGGTCAGGCCGTGTGCGCGGGCGTACTCCTCGCTGACGACCATCACCGCGGAAGCGCCGTCGTTCATGGACGACGCGTTGCCGGCGGTGACGACGGGATCGGTGACGTCCTTGGGCGCGTCCTTGACGAAGGCGGGCTTCAGCCTGCCCAGCGACTCGGCCGAGCTGTCGGCGCGCGGGCCCTCGTCCGCGTCCACGACGGTCGTGCCCTTGCGGCCGGCGATCTCCACCGGGACGATCTCGTCCTTGAACTTGCCGGCGGCCTGCGCGGCGACGGCCTTGGCGTGCGATCCGGCGGAGAACTGGTCCGCCATGTCGCGGGTGATGCCGGCCTTCTTGGCGGTGTACTCCGCGTGCCCGCCCATGTGCACTTCGCAGAACGAGCACCACAGGCCGTCGCGGATCAGCCCGTCCACCATGGTCTGGTCGCCGAACTTGACGCCGTTGCGGATGCCGTAGACATAGTACGGCGCGTTGGACATGGACTCCTGCCCGCCCGCCAGCATCACCTGGTTGTCACCCGCCTTGATGGACTGCGCGGCCAGCATGACCGCCTTGAGGCCGGAGCCGCACACCTTGTTGATGGTGAGCGCCGAGATCTGATCCGGAAGCCCCGCCTTGAGCACGGCCTGCCGAGCGGGGGCCTGCCCCACGCCGCCCTGCACCACGTTCCCCATGATGACTTCGGCGATGTCCTCGGCCGGCACGCCGGAGCGGGCCACGGCCTCGCGCAGCGCAATGGCGCCCAGCTCCGGCGCGGACAGCGTCGACAGCCCGCCCAGGAACCGGCCGATGGGCGTGCGCACGGCGCTGACAATCACCGGCGTGGTGCGCGGGTCACGAGCGATATCGATCATCGAACTTCCTCATCCATTGAGTGTTGGTTTGATCCACCGCGCCGGCTCAGCCGGCCTCTTCCAGCCGCGCGTTCTTTCCGTCGGCAGCGACGTACCCCCACGCGGTCACCGGGTCGTGCGTCGAAACCAGCAGCCAGCGCTCCTCCACGGCCTTGGCCAGCAGCGCGCGCTTGCTTTCCAGCGTCACCAGCGGCTCCACGTCGTAGCCCATGATCCACGGCAGCGGCAGATGCGAGAATGTGGGGATGACATCCGCCAGAAAGCACGCCGTCTCCCCCTGCGACTGCACCAGGACCGACTGGTGGTGCGGGCAGTGCCCCGGCGTGCGGAACACGGATACACCGGGAACGATCTCCCGGTCGCCGTCCACCAGGTTCATCCGCCCCGCGGCCATCACCGGCTCGTAGTTGTCCGGCAGATAGCTGGCGCTGGTGCGCTCGTTGGCCCGGTGCGCCCATTCCCATTCGCCGCCCTGCACGTGGTACGCCGCGCGGGGAAACGAAACGCGCACCTGCCCCTCGCCGTCGCGAAAGGTGTTGCCCCCCGCGTGGTCAAAGTGCAGGTGCGTGTCGATGACGACGCCCACGTCTTCCATCGAGAAGCCCAGCCCGGCGATGGCCTCCTGCAGCCGGTCCGGAAAGCCGGAGCCCGCCGACGCGGCGTTGTCCACGCCGTAGATGTCGAGGAACCTGGAGTTTTCCTTGTTCCCCAGCCCGGTCTCGATCAGCACCAGCGCGTCGCTGGTTTCCACGAGCAGGCAGCGGAGGCCGAGCGGAATGCGGTTGCGTTCATCCGCCGGAATGCGCTTATCCCACAGCGCCTTGGGCACCACGCCGAACATGGCGCCGCCGTCCAGCCGCTGGATTCCGCTGTCGATGGCGTGCAGCGTGAACGCGCCCAGCCTGCGCGAGCGGACCTGGACCGCGCTCACGCGACTTCCATGGACCGGGGCGCCGCGCGGCGCTTGCGGGGCGCGCGCGGCTTGCGGCCGCTCAGCAGCGTCTGCACCGCTTCCCAGTCCGCCACGCCCTGCTCATCCAGCATCTCGATGAAGCGCAGCAGGCAGTGCGCGGTGGCCACGGCGTCGTCCAGCGCGCGGTGGCGGTTCTTCACCTCCAGCCCGAAGAAGAGCGCCAGCCCGTCCAGCGAGCGCGACGGCAGCTGGGGCAGCAGCTTGCGGGCGAGGCGCACCGTGCACAGCTGGCGCCCGGACAGCGTCATCCCCGTGGCCAGGTGCATCTCGTGACACATGAAGCGCCAGTCGAACGCGGCGTTGTGGGCGACGAACACGCAGCCGTCCAGCGCCTCGGACACGCGCGGGGCGACCTCCGCGAAGCGCGGCTGGTCCGCCACCATGCGGTTGGTGATCCCGGTGATGCCGGTGATCATGGACGGAATGGGGCGCTCGGGGTTCACCAGCGAGCAGAAGGTGTCCGTGATGCGCCCGCCGCTCACGCGCACCGCGGCGACCTCCGTCACCCGGTGCCCGCCGTTGGGCGAGCCGCCGGTCGTTTCCACGTCCACGACGACGAACTCCTCGTCGCGCAGCAGCCGGCCGGAGGGCCTGGCGGGCTGGGTGGCCGCCAGCGACCACACGCCCTGCGCGTCCACGGCGAAGCGCGAGTCCGTGCCCAGCAGTGCGAACACCGCCGCGGCGGCCGCGCCGGCGCCCCCGGTGATTCCCAGGACGCGGTGCGCCACCTCGGCGCTGCTCAGCGGCTCGTGCTCCAGCACGCGCAGGGCGCGCTGCGTGAGCGAGCCGTCGTGCTCCAGGCGCACGCCTTCCAGCGAAACGATCAGGTTACTGCTCACCAGATATCATCCCTGCAAACGGGCATGGTCATGCAGCGGCCGCCGCCGCCGCCGCGCACCAGTTCGGCGCCGCTGAAGGCGATCACCGAGCGCTCGCCCTCGCGCACCACTTCCTTGCCGGTCAGAAAGTCGATCGCGTCCACGATGCGGAAGCCGGCCCGGTCCTGCATCTCACGCATGGTCGCTTCATTGCGGCTGTAGCCCAGCACGATCCCCGGCCGCACCGCCACGAAGTTGCACCCGCTGGACCACTGCTCGCGCTCCTGCTGCGTGGGGTGGTGGCCGCCGCACCAGATGGGCTCCAGGTCCACCCCCAGCTGCTTGAGCGCGCCGAACAGGTCGTCGTGGGCGCGGATCCCCTTCTGCTCCGGGCGGTAGTGCAGCACGGGAAGCCGCTGCGGCCCAAAGAAGTACGGCGGATACACCACGCAGTGCGTGGTATCCACCATGGTGAAGATCATGTCCAGGTGAATAGCCGGGCTTTCCGTCGGCAGCACGACGACGAGCACGTGCTCGATCCCCGCCTTTTCGCGCAGGCCGTCCACCAGCCCCTCGATGGCCGCCGGGCTGCTGCGTTCCGAAAGGCCCACGAGCGCCAGGTCCGGCCGGACGATGATGACGTCGCCGCCCTCGATGGTCCAGTCGCTGCGGTGCTCCTCGGTGCCGTCGTAGATGAAGCCGCCGTTGCGCAGCATGGGGTGATACAGGAACAGCGCCTTCATCAGCAGCTCTTCCGTCCACCGCACCGCGTAGCGCATGGCCCCGATGATCACCGCGTCGTTCACCACCATGGCGGCGTCGCGGGTAAAGAACAGGTTGGGCAGCGGCGGCAGTTCGTAGCTCACCTTGTGCAGCATCTTGGAGATGGGGCCCTGGGGCGCCTCTTTTCCTTCGATGAACTGCTTGATGAGCTGCGGCCCGGGGATCTCGTGCAGCACGCCGCCCAGTTCCGACGGCGCCACTTCCATCACCCGGTTGATGAGGAACTTGCGCACCTCCGGCTCGTCGACGATCTCGGCCAGCAGGTCGCGCACGTTCAGCACCTCGCAGAAGCGCGACAGAATGGCGCGGAACTGCTGGTGCTCGGACTGTGCCTGCGGCAGGTCGATGATGTCGTCGTACAGATACTGTTCGCGGTTGCTGGGCGTAACCGCGAGCAGTTCCGGGCCGGGCGCATGGCAGATGACGGTGCGCAGCGGGCCGATTTCCGACGTGACCCGCACCGTGGGCCGCTGAGTCGTGTTTTCGCTCATAGCCGGGGAGTATAGCCGCGTTCCGGGAGCCGGGCAACGGATCAACATGCCTTTCGCGCGGCCGTGCGCGTGAGGAACATGCGATTTCCCGGGAACGGCAACGGCATCTCACGCGGGGGCCGCGGGGGCCGCGGGGGTCGCGGAGGTCGCGGGGACGGCAACGGACAGGGGGCCTCACGCAGAGCAGCGGAGCAGCAGAGAACAGCAGCCCGGGGCGAGGCACTTCCCCTCCCGCCTCCTCCCTCAGCAAGACCTCGTCAGTTCCCCGCGACCTCCGCGGCCCCCGCGACCTCCGCGTGAGGGCTGTTTTCATTGTTTCCGCCACAACGAAAAACGCCGATCCCGTCCGGGACCGGCGTTCGTCATTCATCAACTGCGATCAGCGGCTGTTCAGGGCAAAGGAAAGGCCCTCGAGCTCCAGCGTGACGTCCACGTTCCGCAGCGTCACGCCGCGCGGCACTTTCAGCCGCACGGGCGCAAAGTTCAGCACCGCGCCCACGCCGGCCTTCACCACGCGGTCCACCACGTGCTGCGCGGCCTCGCCCGGCACCGCGACAATGGCGATCTCCACCGCCTCCTCGCGAAGCGCGCGGTCCATCTCCTCGTCCGCGCGCACCGTCAGGCCGCCCAGCGCGGTGCCCACCTTTTCGGGATCGCGATCGAACACGGCCTTGATCTCAAAGCCCCGCGCCTCGAAGTCGCGGTACGAGAACAGCGCCGAGCCCAGCTTTCCCGCGCCGATCAGCGCCACGCGCCAGTGCCGCTGCAGGCCCAGGATGTCGCGGATGCGCCCGAGCAGTTCGTGCACGGAATAGCCCAGCCCGCGCTTGCCGAACGATCCAAAGAGCGACAGGTCCTTGCGAACCTGCGCGCTGGTGGTGCCGCCGCGCTCCGCAAGCTGGCCGCTGGAAATGGTTTCGGCGCCGGCGGCGTCGGCTTCCTGCAACAGGCGCAGGTACAGCGAGAGCCGGCGCACGGCCGACTCGGAAATCTTCTTCATTGCGCGCGACGGTCACCCGCGACTGCGGACGCCTCTGCTCCGGCGCCCTGCTTGTGAAATCCTTCACAAGATACGTTCGCGGCCCGCCATCGTCAACGCGGTTCAGAACACGCCAGCGGCGGCCCGCGCAGTTTCTGAGCAATGACGCGGAGAAGCTGGGCCGCGAGCGGAGTCCAACTAGACGGGGAGCACGAACACCGCCGTGGCGAACGCCGCGGCGGTGATGGGTCCAACCGTCGAAGGCGGTCAGCGTTCGCGGTCGCCGCGGCCGCGGAACAGCAGAGGCTCCGGCGCGGGCGTGCGCGCCCCCGCTTCCACGGGCTCCTGATAGCCCATGCGGACGTCGTAGGCCGCCTCGTACGGGCCCAGCCGCCTGCGCGGCACAGGCGCGCCGCGGTCACGGCCGTGAGAGGCGTCCGGCTCCTGAAGGTACGGCATGGCTGCGGCTTCGCGGAGGTTTCCGAGCGGGAGGGAACGGAGGCGTGAGAAGCAAAAAAAGCGCCCGCCCCCGGAACAGGGGGCGGGCGCCGGTCACATCCCGGAAAGCGCGCTCACACCTCGAGCGGACGCTCTTCAACAATCGCGCGGAGTTCCTTGGACGGCTTGAACACCGGCACGGCGCGCGGCGGAACTTCTACCGGATCGCCAGTGCGCGGGTTGCGCGCCAGACGGCTCTTGCGCTCGCGGACCTTGAAGGTGCCGAAGCCCCGGATTTCAATGTTCTGGTGCTCCGCCATCGCATTCTTGATGGAGTCCAGGAACGCGTCCACCACCACCGCGCAGTCACGCTTGGTGACGCCGGGGCCGATGGTGTCCGCGACCCGCTGGACAAGATCCGCCTTGGTCATTTGTAAAGCTCCTCCTGGGTTTTGCCGGGATGTGCGCGAGGGTGTGCGAGCCCGCCGTAGGGCGCGGCCGAGGGTCCGGTTACGCCGGAACGGAAACAGGGCCAGTGAACGGGACGGCGTATAATGCCGCTCCGGAGTGGCCGTATGGGTCCGGTCTGGAGTGGGGTCTGCGGCGGCGGCTGCTACGGGGGGAGCGCGGGCGAAGTGGCCTAAGGATCTGGTGCAAGGTCACTTATACGGTCGGAACATTAATCCGCCCCGCGTGCGCCGTCAAGCGTCTACACTCATTTCGGCGGCGCGGCGCGTCATCTCATCCACAAACCGGTCAAAGAGATAGACGGAATCGTGGGGTCCGGGGGCGGCTTCGGGATGGTACTGCACCGAAAAAACCGGCCGTTCCCGGTGCTCCAGCCCCTCCACCGTGCCGTCGTTCAGGTTCAGGTGGGTGACGCGCAGCCCCGGCGCGCCCGGAATGCCGGACTCGTCACCGCGCACCGCAAACCCGTGGTTCTGCGCCGTAATTTCCACCGCGCCGTCGCTGATGCGCCGCACGGGATGGTTGCCGCCGCGGTGGCCGTACTTGAGCTTGTACGTTTCCGCGCCGAACGCCCGGGCGATCAGCTGGTGCCCCAGGCAGATGCCGAACACCGGCGTCGCCTCGTCCGAAAGGGCGCGGATGGCGTCCAGCGCATGCCCCACCGCCTCGGGGTCGCCCGGCCCGTTGCTCACGAACAGACCGTCCGCCCCGGCCGCCACGATCTCTTCCGTGGGCGTGGCGGCGGGCAGCACGGTAACCTCGCAGCCGCGCTGGGCCAGCAGCTTGAGCGAGTGCGACTTGACGCCGAAGTCGTACGCCAGCACGCGGTAGCGCGTTTCGCCCACGGCGGGAATCACGTACCGCGACTCGGTCGACACGCCGTCCGCCAGGTTCAGCCCCGCCATGTCGGGCTGCCCCATGATCCTGCCGAGCAGTTCGTCGGGCAGGATGGAGGCGGGGGCGATGGCGCCGCGCATGGCCCCGCGCGAGCGGATGTGGCGGGTGAGCGCCCGCGTGTCGACGCCGGTGATGGCCACCACGCCGTGGCGGGTCAGGTACTCATCCAGCGACTCGGCCGCGCGCCAGTTGCTGTGCATGGGCGGCGCCTCGTGAAACACGAATGCCGCTACCTGCGGCTTGGCGCTCTCCTCGTCCTCGGCGTTCACGCCGTAATTGCCGATGAGCGGATAGGTCATCGTGACGATCTGCCCGCTGTACGAGGGATCCGTAAGGACCTCCTGGTACCCGGTCATGGACGTGTTGAAGACCACTTCACCGAACGCGTCCCCGCGGGCGCCATAGGCCTCGCCACGAAACACGCGCCCGTCCTCCAGCATCAGCACTACGGATTCAGCCACTGACGATCTCCGGCAACCAAGGGGCAAGTCGATGCCACACCGGCAGATGCGGCGGCGGGAATCTACGCTCCCGCGGCCCGCTGTCAAGCAGGAACATGCAACGGCGCGGCGGGGGCGTTCGGCGGCGTGTGCGGAGGCCCGCCCGGCGCGGAGGGGTTTGGCGCGGGAACGCGGGGACGGTACATTCCCGCCGTTCCAATCCAAGCCTTCAGGAGATGTGCAGTGCCAGAGCAGCCGCCGCTCGTGTTCGTGTACGCCGATGAATCGTGTCTGGGCAACCAGTACAAGGACCGCGCGCGCCCCGGCGGCGCCGCGGGACTGATGGAGTACTGGCATCCGGAGAAGGGATGGGTTCGGCGCGACTTCTACCTCGCCGAGCCAGACACCACCAACAACCGCATGGCCATCCGCAGCGCCACCGTGCCGCTTCAGTCGCTGAAGCAGGCGTCGCGCGTGGTGTTCACCTCCGACAGCCGCTATCTGGTGGACGGCATGACGAGCTGGGTGCACGGATGGGCCGCGCGTGGCTGGGTGCGCAAGGGCGGCGAGATCGAGAACCTGGAGCTGTGGAAGGCGCTCATGCCGGTGGCCGCCCGGCACGAGGTGCAGTGGCGCTGGGTGAAGGGGCACAACGGACACGCGCAGAACGAGTACGCCAACTTTCTGGCCACCCGCTCGGCCGCCAAGCAGATGGACAGCGGCGGCCTGGTGGAGTCCGGCTTCGACGCGTGGCTGCGGGAAGAGCAGGCCAAGGAGCGCTGCCGCAACTTCTTTCCCGTCCCACCCGACAAGTTCGAGTTCAAGCCCGGCCGCCGCGCGCCGACGCGCTGACCGGAATGCAGTGAGGGCCGGGCGATGATTCGCCCGGCCCTCATTCGTTCAGCATGCGCGGATGCAGGTCCATCAGTTCTCGAACGCCGGCGCGAACACTTCCGGCGCGACGGCGAGAAACGGAAATGCCGCGAGCAGCTTGCGATCCGCCGTCACCAGCGGCACGCCGGCCGCTCGCGCCACCGCCACGAACTCGCAGTCGTACGTCGTGCACCCCGACATCAGCGCGAGTTGCAGCACATCCGCGTGATCCACCTCCATCGACGTGTCAGCGAGCAGACGCTCTGCCACGCGGATGCCCTCCATCGCCTCCTCGTAGGTGACGGAGCCGCGACGGATGTAGCCGATGAGTACGTTTCTCAACTCACTACGCCAGAGCAACGGCGCAGACCAGCGACCCTCTTTCGCAACGACCCTGCGGGCGTCGTCCGTATGCGGGGTATCGATGATCAGATATGCGATCACATTCGTATCGACGACGATCACGGACGCCCCTCCTCGATGAACTGATCGATCAGGGTGTGGTCGAACGATCTGCCGAGCGACTCCCGGAACGCGTCGATGTCCGCCAGCACTTCTTCAATGGGCCGGGGCGGAACGGGAGTTCCGCCCAGCCGAACCACCAGTTCGTCGTGGAGTGTGCGGCCGCTGAGTTCGGCAGCCCTTTGCAGTTGCGCGCAGACATCATCGGCAACCCTTACGTGCAACAGCTTCATCGAGCCTCCCCGTGGTGGAAGATCACAGAAAGCGTACAGGGAGAACAGTAATCGCCCGCGTGCTGTCTGTCAACTTTCAAATCCCGCCACAGGCGTGCAGATTGTGCACCCCCAAGGTGAGGCAAGCGGCTCACCAGCAACGATTTGCCCGCCGCGCTAGGAAGCCAGGCGGCGGTCAGCCGGTTGACTCCGCGGCCCGGCGGTCGAAGATGCGCTCGAACCAGCGGACGGCGCTTGCCTCGGCCTCCGCCAGGGGGACGGTGCGGCCGAGTTCGCCGGACAGAGAGCCCACGCCGTGGTCGCGGATGCCGCACGGGATGATGGTGCCGAACATCGACAGATCCGTCTGCACGTTGAGCGCGAATCCGTGGCTGGTGATCCACCCCGACGACACGCGCACGCCGATGGCCGCCAGCTTCCGCTCATCCACCCACACGCCCGTGAGCCCTTCCTTGCGCCCGCCGGTGAGCCCGAAGTCGCCCAGCACGCCGATGAGCGCGTCCTCGATGTCGCGCAGGTAGCGGTGCAGGTCCTGCCGGCCAGTCTTGAGGTCGAAGATGGGATAGCCCACCAGCTGCCCCGGCCCGTGGTAGGTCACGTCCCCGCCCCGCCCCGTCTCGAACAGTTCGATGCCGCGCTCGGCGCGCTCCTCCGGCGAGACGAGCACGTTTTCGTCGTGCGAGCCGCTGCCCAGGGTGATGACGTGCGGGTGCTCCAGCAGCAGCAGCGTATCGGGGATTTCGCCCGCGCGGCGCTGGCGCACCAGGTCGGCCTGCAGCGCGAGCGCGCCGGCGTAGGACATCAGCCCCAGGCGGCGCACGTGCATGGTGCGCGGGGCGGCGGCGGTGGTCAGAGTGTCAGTCATCCATCAAAGCAAAAAAGAACGGGGCCCGGACGCAAGCCCAGGCCCCGCATCGTCGTCATTCCGCCGCGCTTACCGGCGCGACATGAACAGGCGCAGCACGTACCAGAACATCAGCGCCACCGAAGCAAACAGCGACAGCGACGCGGCCACGTACCGGTCTTCCGGATAGCGGTTCAGGACGTTGCTGGTGTTGTACAGAATGGAGGCGCCGGCAACGGCGATCATCCCCACGGAAAAGAAGGTGCCCAGCTCAAAGCCGAAAAGCACGCCGCAGACGATGAGTGCCAGCGCGGCCATGCCGGCCCACTTGAGCGCGGCGCCCAGGAAGTGGAAATCCCGGCCGCTGAACATGGCGATGGCGGTAAGCCCCCCGAAGCCGATGAGCGTGGCGACGGCGGCGCTCTGGATGGCGCCCGGCGCGGTGTAATCCGCGATCACCAGCAGCGGGACGAAGATGATGGCTTCGGCCACCACGTAGCCGGCCAGCGCCACGTACTGCATCGCCCGGCTCTCCGCCCGGTCGGCCATGCCGCTGAACAGCCATCCCGCCACCATGAACCCGCCCAGAACGAGGAGCCAGCTGGTGCCCAGCATGGCCTGCGCCATGGGATACGCCACGCCAGAGCGGAACAGCAGGACCTCGATCAGCGTGAACGCCAGGATCGCCCCCAGCAGGTGCTGGTAGGTGCGGGAGATGAAGGTGGCGCGGCGCGTGGCGTCCAGCGCGCCTACGGGCTGGTAGCCAACGTACGATTCGTACTGTTCAGACATCGGTCCCGTGGGGGATCTGGGGAGGTTCGCGTCCGGGGGGGACGGCGGGCAATCCGTTGAAAGTAGGTACGCGATCGCGGACGAACAAGTCTTTCGTGCGTCCGCCAGGGCGCGGCGGTCCGGCGCGGAACGGAAGAAGGGCGGCCCGCCACCGGCGAGCCGCCCTCGTTATCCGCCCCGGGAAGCCTCAGGCCTCGTCGGGAAAGTTCTGCATGAGTTCCTTGATGCGGGCCAGGAACTGGTCGCCGTCCGCGCCGTTCACCAGGCGATGGTCGTAGCCCAGCGAGATGTAGCCCCGCTTGCGCGGAACGATGGCGTGGTTGCCGTACTCGTCGCTGATGACGGCCGGCCGCATCTCCACCCCGCCCACGCCCAGAATGGCGACCTGCGGCTGGTTGATGATGGGGAAGCCGATCGTCGTGCCGAACACGCCCGGGTTGGTGATGGTGAACGTGCCGCCCTGGATGTCGTCCGGCTTGAGCTGCTTGTTGCGGGCGCGCGTGGCCAGGTCGTTCACCCGCTTGGCCAGCCCCACCAGCGACAGCTCATCCGCGTTCTTGATGACGGGAACGATGAGCCCGTTGTCCAGCGCCACCGCCATGCCGATGTTCACGTCGCCGCGGATGATGACCTCGTGGCTGCCGTAGCTGGCGTTGATCTTGGGAAACTCGCGCAGCGCGCGCGCCACCGCCCACGTGATGAAGTGGGTGTAGGTGACCTTTACGCCCTGCTCCTCCCACTTCTTCTTGCTCCGGGCGCGCACCTGGTCCAGGCGCGTGTAGTCCACCTCGAAGTACGAATGCACGTGCGGGCTGATGCGCCGCGACTGCACCATGTTGTTGGCGATGATCTGCGTCATCCGGCTGGCCGGCTCCACGCGGTCGTTGGGACCGGCGGACACGGCGGGGTGCTGCGGATGGCCGTAGAACTCGTCCCACGGGAAGCCGCCCTCGTACGACGGGGCGGCCGGCGCGGCGGGACGCTGCTGCGCGGAGGCGGACGGCGCGGCGGGCTGCGCGGCCGGGGCCTGCGGAGCCGCCTGCTTTTCCTCCACGAACTTGAGGATGTCGTCCTTGGTCACGCGGCCGTTGCGCCCGGTGCCCGGCACCTGGTGCACTTCCACGTTGTGCTCCGAGGCGATCTTGCGGACGAGCGGCGTGCTCTTGGCGCGCAGCCGCTCTTCCAGCGTGTGCGGCCCGTCGCCCAGCGCGCCCTGCGCGGACGATGCGCCGCCCGGCGCCGCGGCGGCCTGCGCCTGCCCGGCGGAAGACGCGGTCACCGGCCGGTCCGGCGGCACCTGGAAGTGGTCCGACGCACCGGGCGCCGCGGCCTCACCCGCGGGAGCGGACGGAGCGGCGGCGGTGGAGGCGGCGGCGCCGGCTTCGGTCTCGATGAAGGCGACCACGGTGCCCACTTCCACCGTCTGCCCCTCGCTCACCACCACCTCGACGATCACGCCGGCGACGGGGGCGGGGATCTCGGCGTCCACCTTGTCGGTGGAAATCTCCATGATGGGCTCGTCGCGCTCCACGCGGTCGCCCACCTTCTTGAGCCACACCGAGACGGTGCCCTCGGCGATGGACTCGCCCATCTGGGGCATCGGGACTTCTACACGGGCCATGGTCGAGGTCAGGTAATAGGGGAACAGAAAGAAAGTGCCCAGTGCCCAGGTTCAAGTGCCCGGATCTGGCACCGGGCACTGGGGACTGGGCACTTTCTTTTTCAGTACTTCGCCAGGTGCCGCGCGGCCTTGATCACGTCATCCACCTGCGGCAGGAAGTAGTCTTCCAGCGGCGGCGAATACGGCACGGGCGCGTCGGCGGCGGCCACGCGCAGGGGCGGCGCATCCAGCCACTCCCACGCCTTTTCGTTGATGCGCATGGCGATTTCGCCCGCGATGCCGCCGGTGCGCGTGTCCTCGTGCACGATCAGCAGGCGGCTGGTCTTCTTGACCGACTCGATGATCGCGTCCTCGTCCAGCGGCAGCAGCGTGCGCAGGTCGATGATCTCCACCGACAGGCCGTCTTCCTTTTCCAGGATCTCGGCCGCCTCGGCGCACTTGTGCACCATGGCCGCGTAGGTGACGATGGTGATGTCCCTGCCCTCGCGGTGCGTGCGCGCCTTGCCCAGCGGAACGATGTAGTCCTCGTTGGGGAGCACTTCGCGCAGCTGCGGGCGGCGGTACAGCCACTTGTGCTCAAAGAAGAGCACCGGGTCGTTGTCGCGGATGGCGGCCTTGATGAGCCCCTTGGCGTCATACGGCGTCGAGGGGTACACGATCTTGAGGCCCGGCGTGTGAAAGAACGCCATCTCCGGGTTCTGCGAGTGGAACGGCCCGCCGCGCACGCCGCCGCCCGAGGGGCCGCGGATCACCATGGGCACGCCGCCTGATCCGCGGTAGCGGCTGGTGGCGATGTAGTTGGTGATCATGTCGTACGCGCACGAGATGAAGTCGATGAACTGCATCTCGCACACGGGACGCATCCCCATGTGCGCCGCGCCCGCCGCCGCGCCCGTGAAGCCGATTTCGCTGATGGGCGTGTCGACGACGCGCAGGCCGCCGAACGCGTCCAGAAAGCCGTCCGTCATCTTGAAGGCGCCGCCGTACGCGCCGATGTCCTCGCCCATCAGGAACACCGACGGATCGCGCTCCATCTCTTCCCAGAGCCCTTCGCGAATCGCCTCCAGCAGGGTGACGGGCTTGCCCTGCTCCGTCAGCCGCAGGTGCTCCGGCTTTTCCAGTACAGTCGCCATCGTAAGCGTATGCGTCAGGCCAGGGTGGGGTCGGGCGGCGTGTGGCGCGTCCACGGTGCGTTCACCGGACCGTCGCCGTACACGTCCGTCAGCGCTTCTTCGGGCTCGGGCAGCGGGCTCTGCTCCGCCTCGGCCACGGCTTCGTCCAGCTCGCGGTCAATGTCCGCGCCAATGGCCGTCAGCTCTTCGGCCGTCGCCCATCCATTGTCCACCAGCGTCTTTACGTACCGGTCGATCGGGTCGTTGGTGGACGCCCAGTGCTCGATCTCCGCCGGGTCCACGTACGTCTGCGCGTCGTGCTGCGCGTGGCCCTTGCGGCGGTAGGTCATGAACTCCAGCAGCGTCACGCCTTCGCCCGCGCGGGCACGATCGACGGCGCGCTTGGAGGCGGCGTACACGGCCAGCATGTCGTTGCCGTCCACCTGCTCGCCCGCCACGCCGTAGCCCGGCGCCTTGTCGATGAACTGCTTCGCGGCCGTCATGAACTTCGACGGCGTGCTGTACGCCCACTGGTTGTTTTCCACGATCACCACCAGCGGCAGTCGCTGCACGGCGGCAAAGTTGACGCCCTCGTGAAACGCGCCCGTGGAGGTGGCGCCGTCGCCGATGTACACCATCCCCACCCGGTCCTGCCCGCGCTGCTTGAAGGTCAGCGCCACGCCGGCCATCACGGGGATCAGGTCGCCCAGCGGGCTGATCTGGCCGATGAAGCCGCGCTGGTAGTCGGTGATGTGGATGTTGAGTTCCTTGCCGCGCGCCAGCGAATCGGCCTTGGCCATGTACTGCTTCACCACCTCCACCGGCCTGCTGCCGATGGTGAGCATGCTGCCCAGGTTGCGGATCAGCGGCGAAAGCATGTCGCCGGTGCCGTCGTCGCGGCGGTTCAGCGCAAACGCCGACGCCACCGATTCGCCCTCCTGGCCCAGCGAGCGGAACAGCCCGCCCACCACCTTGCTCTGCTTGAAGAGCACCTCGAGCTTTTCTTCGAGGCTGCGGGTGAGCCGCACCAGCCGGTACATCTCCAGCAGCTGCTCCCGCGTCAGCCCGTGCGGGATGGCGGCGGTGCGCGTCTTGGTCTTGGTCGCCATGCTCGTTGAACGTCGTCGCGGCACGGGCACGGGCGCGCGCGTACGCCGCCCGGCCGGAAGCGCGACAACTTGGCCCGTCGCGCGCGGTGAGTCAAGCAAAACGGGTTTCCAGAATCGGCGCCCGCCGCGCGGCCCGCCGATTTTGTCCTACCACTGAACGATATCCGCCCGGGCCGGCGCCGCTTCCGTGCCGCTCCCCCATCCACCGTCCGGGCGGCGTGCGCTGCATTTCACGCGGAGGACGCGGGGGTGAACGGAGAGGAACGCGGGGGGAGGGAATCACTTCCCCGCGTTCCCCCGTGCTTTTCCCCGCGTCCTCCGCGTGAAACCTCCGCGTCCGCCAGCGCGACGGGGTGGGGATCAAGAAACGAAACCGGCGGAAACGAAGCGAGCGGCGGCAGACCCCAGGGTCCGCCGCCGCTCCGTCTTCATCCTGCCCTGCTTCAGTCCGCCGCGCGGGCGCGTGCGGCGGGCGAATCCGAGGCACGGGGCCGGGTGGCCGGCGCGTTGCCCGCGGCCCGGCCGCGGCGCAGTTCCTCGGGCGAGAAGGGGATCAACCGGCGGTTGGGCGTATCCCACTGCCCGTCGGTGCCGGACCGCCCCGCACGCCACCGCTCGCCCAGCGTGGGCGCCGGATCGAACGGCTGGCCGTACTTCCGGTCCAGGTAGTAGTTGACGATCTTGGCGCCCAGCGGGGCCGCCGCGTCGCCGTGCAGGCCGTGCTCCACGATCACCGCGATGGCGATGTCGGGATGCCCGCCCGGCCGTCCCGCGAAGCCGGCGAACCAGCCGTGGTCGGCGCCCTGCGGGTTCTGCGCGGTGCCCGTCTTTCCGTACAGCTTGTACCGAGCCAGGCTGGACTGCAGCGCCGTGCCTTCCGGCTCCGTCACCAGCCGCAGCCCTTCCCACAGCGCCTCCAGCCCGGCGCGCTCCAGCCCCAGGTCGATCGGCTGGCCCTTGGCGATGCTGTCGCCATCCACCAGGTGCGGCGACGGCGAGGTGCCGTCACCGGCGATGGCGCTGTACACGTACGCCATGCGCAGCGGGGTCTGCGTGTTGGGGCCCTGTCCAATGGCAAGGCTCATCACGTCCGACGGCACCGGATCCACCCGGAACTGCTTCTTGTACCAGGCCAGGTCGCGCGGAAAGATCCCCGAAACCTCGGCGGGAAGGTCGATCCCCGTCTTGGAGGCGAAGCCCAGCCGCACACCCGCGCGCGCCAGTTCCGCCAGGCCGATGCGGATACCCACCTGGTAGAAGTAGACGTTGCAGGAGTTCTCGATGGCCTGCGCCAGGTTCAGGTTGCCGTGCCCGGCCCGGTACCAGCAGCGCGAGTAGCGGCCCGCGTACGCCATGCCGCCCGTGCACGAGATGGGCATGCGCGAGTTGACATCCTTGAGAATGCCCCGCTCAAGGCCCATGGCCGCGGTGATCGTCTTGAACGTGGACGCCGGCGGGTACTGGCCGGTGATGGTGCGGTTGAACATGGGCTTGCGCGGATCGTTGTTCAGCGCGCCCCACAGCCGCGTCGGAATCCGGCCCACGAAGTCGTTGGGATCGTACGACGGGTGGCTGTACATGGCCAGGATCTCGCCCGTGCTGGGCACCATGGCCACCACCGCGCCCTCCATGGTGTCGGGAAAGATGTCGTGGATGTACTCCTGCAGCTTCAGGTCGAGCGTGAGCCGCATGGGGCTGCCCGGGATGGGCGCGCGGGCACCCACGGTGGAGCGCGGATCCACCACGCGCCCCTTGGCGTCCACTTCCACGAAGCGCGCGCCGTCGCGGCCGGCCAGGTGCAGCTCGTACTGCCGCTCGATCCCCGCCTGGCCGATCAGCATTCCCTGGCGGTATCCGTTGTTGGCGTACTGCTCCTGCTGCAGCTGCCCCTTGGTGATCTCCGTCACGTAGCCGGAGATGTGGCCGATGGCCGCGCCGCCGGGGTAGTAGCGCTGCGGGCGCTCCACCACCATCAGGTTGGTGAAGGCCGAGCGGCGCTCCTCGATGGCGGCGGCCTGGGAGAAGGTGGCGCGGTCCGTCACTTCCAGCAGGTCGTGCTGGCGGCGGTTCCGCTTCACCATGAGGTCGGCCACGTTCTCCGCCGAAAGCCCCAGGAAGGGGGCCAGGTCGTTGAGCGTGTTGTGCACCACCGCCGAGTCGCCCGGCAGCACCGCGATGGAGTAGCTGGTGATGCTGGTGGCCACCACGTCGCCATGGCGGTCCAGAATGGTGCCGCGCGGCGCCGGAATGGGAATGCCGCGCATGCGGTTTTCCTCCGAACGCTCGGCATAGCTCGCGCCCGCCACCACCTGCGTCTGAAAGAACGCGGTGAGCAGCGTGGTGATGATGAACGTGACGGCGAACAGTGCACCAAGGGTGCGCCGTTGCCGCGTATCGCCCTGAAACAGTCTCATGGTACGCCAGAAAGCTGGATTTCCCGCCTGGGCCGCGAGATGGGCCCCGAACCCCCGATAGCAAGTCCTGCGCCGGTGCCGCGCCCGTCAGCGGTGTACGAATCCGGTGCCGCGCGACGCGCTGCGCAGCCGGCGCGCAGCCTCTACCCGCAGTCTTTGTACAAGGTCCAGAAGCACGTGCGCGTTCACCGGCGGCGGCGGGACCGGGGGAAGGTCGTCCAGTTCAAGGTGGCCCGGCGGATACGATCGCGCGGCCCACGCCAGGGCGCGCGCCTCTGCCCGGGTGCGCGCCCACCCGGGGTTGCGCGCGGCGAACGCGCGCACGGTCTCGCCGCGGCGGGGGCGCGTGTCTCCCGCCAGCACCAGGACGGCCGTGCACAGCCGCACCACGTCGTCGCGGACGCGGCGCAACCAGTCGTCGGTTCCGCGGCGCAGGCTGGCGGCCACTTCCCCGCTCCCCTCCGCTACGCGGTCCAGCATGCGCCCAGCGCAGAACCGCGCGTCCGCGGGGGTGAAGGGAACACGCAACGGTGCGTGTTCCGCGGGCCAGACGGCGACCGCGTCGTCCAGCGCATCCACCAGCATGGGCGTGCGCCGGCCTGCGGAAAGGTCCTCCAGCGCCACGGACCACACGCCCACGGGAACGCCGGTGTGCGCCGCGACTTCCGCGGCGATGGCTTCCGCGTGGCCTGCCTGCGGTTCGCGGTCCGGCGGCAGGTGGCGCCAGATCAGCAGCAGGTCCACGTCGGAGTCCGCGCGCGCGTCGCCCCGCGCCCGCGAGCCGAACAGTTCCGCGTACACGAGTTCCGCCGGCACGCGCAGCCGCACCTGCCGCACGACGTCGCGCACGGCGGCCCGGGCGCGCGCATCCAGGCAGCACGCCAGCGTCCGCGCGGACACAGCCGGCGCGGTTTCGTTCGAGTTCATCCCGTCCGTCAGCATGAAGCCCCAGGCGAGCAAGTCACGTTCCGGCACCCGCCATCCATCCCGATCATCCCGTCTGATCATCCCGTCTGATAATCCCATTCCGATTATCCATCCCGATTATCCAT
>NZ_JACHIA010000024.1:0-77928 GCF_014202995.1 Longimicrobium terrae | reverse complement strand
TCCATCCCGATCATCCATCCCGATCATCCATCCCGATCATCCATCCCGATCATCCATCCCGATCATCCATCCCGATCATCCATCCCGATCATCCATCCCGATCATCCATCTCGATCATCCATCTCGATCCACCATCTCGATCATCCCATCCCGATCACCGATCCCGATCATCTATCCGATCACCTCATCCGATTATCCCATCCCGATCGCCTCATCCTGATCGCCGCTGCGATCATCCTGTCCGGATAGCAGACCGCCCCGCCCGGCGCGTGGCCGGACGGGGCGGAAAGTGTGCGGGCGCAGTGCTATCGGTCCGCGGAAAGCCCGGTGCGGCGCAGGCCGGTAAATGCATCAGCCAGCTTTACGCTCAGCGGCCCTCGCGTCGTGCCGGCCCGCTGCAGCAGTGCGCGGACCTGCGCGCGGTCGATGGAACGCGCATCGTATCCCGCCGCCAGCAACGCCTGAATCACGCCTTCGCTGTGCAGGCGGCTGCGGTTGTAGAAGTCGGGATACACGCGCACTTCATCACCCTCCACCACCACCGGCTCGTAGCGGATGGCGAGCGGCACCGGCGCGCGGAAGCTGGACCAGCGCGTGGTGGTGGAGCGGCGCAGGATGCCGTCGATCTCCGCGGGCGCCACCGTCGGCTGCGCGTGCTCGTGCAGCAGGCGCGCGAGTTCCACCACGTCGCGGTTGCGCATGCGGACGCACCCGTGCGAGGCCGGAGCGCCGATGTTGGTGGAATCGGGCGTTCCGTGGATGTAGTACAACGGTGCAAAGAAAAGCTTTACGCGCCCCATGGGATTGTTGGGGCCGGGCGGCATGAACTCCTTGTCGCGCGCCCACTCCGACGTGGTGGGCGGGCGCCACGAGGGGTTCCACTCCGCGCGTTCCACGTTGAAGGTGCCGTCGGGCGTGTCGTGCCCGGGCATGCCGACGGAGACGCGATAGGTGCGCAGGACGCTGTCCCCGTCCAGCAGGCGAAGCCGGTTTTCGGGGATGTTCAGATCCAGCCGCATCTGCGCAGCCGCCGGAACGGCAAAGGCGGCGCACGCGAGCGCGACAAGCAGGCGAGAAAGCTTCACGAGATTACGGCCAGTGCGGGAAACGTTGAACGTGCCAGCAATATAAGGCATTGAGCCGCACAGATCTACGAGGCGGGACCGGATTGGATTCAGCGGCGGCCGGCGCGTTCCGGACACGCCGGTTTTCCGCGCCGACGGCGGCGATGGGCCACGGCCGGCCGCGGGCCGCCTCGTCAATCCGCGGCGGCGTCGCCGGGCGGGTGATGGCGCGCGGCGCTGCGCTGGCGGGCGTAGGCGTGCTCCACCGTGAGCACGATGCTGTGCGCGCGCTCTTCCGGCACATCCGCCAGAAAGACGGCATCCATGCGGCCGTGAGATCCCGGGCGAAACACCACGTGCGCCCCGCCGATGTCGGCGCGCAGCACGTCGTCGTCATCGCCGCCGCGAAGTTCCCGCAGGCTGGCGCGAAGTGCGTCCGCGTCCTTGATGCGCGTGGGAAGTGTGAACTCGTGGCCCGGCACCAGCGGCGCGCGGTGCAGGGCTTCGGGAAGAGGGTCGGCGGCCGCGATCAGCAACGGAATCCAGAAGCGTGAGTCGGTCATGTGCGTCCAGAAAGCGCGGCGCGGATGCGGCCGTGGGAAACGGCTCATCCGCGCGGAGGGACCAGTGTACACCTGCACCGCGGATTCGCTCCCTTCGGCGTCGCAGAAGTTGGAGGGCGGAATCCAACTGCACGCGTTGTCCCCGCGTGCCGCCGCGGCTACGTTGGCGTCTACGCAGAAAGGCACTCGCGCGGATCTGCGGAACGCCGTCGCAGGATTGCTTTCGGCGCGCCACCGATCCACCGATCCACCGATCCACCGATCCACCGATCCACCGATCCACCGATCCACCGATCCGCGACGACCGGCGCCACGCCTCTGCAGGGATTCGAGCCCGTCGCGCCGGCGGATCAGATCATCGAAGACCACGCCGCGCTCTCCGCGATTCCCCTCATCCGCTCCACACGGCCACTGCCTTGAGCCGCGCCACACGCACCTCGCCCCGGCGGTCCTCCCCACCGCCGCCGCCGCCTCCCCGGGCAAGCCTCGCCCGCCGCGTGCGCGACGCCGTCGCCGCGCATCCCGGGGCCGTCGCGCTGGGGTTCGCCCTGCTGCACCTGGCCATCGTGCACCAGGCGCTGATCCCCACGCTCCACTTCGGGGGCGACAACGCGGCGTACCTGGCGCTCGCCGAGTCGCTGCGCGGTGGGGGCTACCGTGAGCTGTGGGACCCCGCGGCACGCAGCCACACGCAGTATCCGCCCGGCTTTCCGCTGATTCTGGCCGGCGCGATGACGCTGGGCGTGAAGCCGTGGGTGGGGTTCAAGGTGCTGGTGGGGTTCTTTGCCGCCGCGGCCGTGGGCCTCTCCTATCTGTGGGCCCGCCGCGTGGCGGGAACCGGAACGGCGTTCGGCGTCGCGGCCATCCTCACCGTCGGCCCGGGCGTGGTGGACCAGGGACGATGGGAGTTCTCCGATCCGCCGTTCTGGGCGATGACCATGCTGGCGCTGTGGGCCTTTTCCCGCCTCGCGCCGGCGACGAACGATCATCCGGAAGACGCCACCCCCGCTATCCGCCGAGCGTGGATCGCGCCGGTTGCGCTCGCGGCGGGGGCCACGCTGGCGGCGTACGTCACTCGCTCCGCCGGACTGCCGCTGGTGGTGGCCGCCGGGGGATGGCTGGCGTGGCGGCGGCGCTGGCCGGCGCTGGCGCTGTTCGCGGCGATCATCGCCCCGTTCGGCGTATGGTGGTGGGCGCGGGGAAAGGCGTACGGCGCGCCCGGCTACACCAGCTTCCTGTGGTACGTGGACCCGTACCGGCCGGTGCTGGGCAGGGTGGACGCGGCGGGCTTCATCCATCGCGTGGCGTCAAACATCGGCGTGTACACCAGCCAGCACCTTCCCAGCCTGCTGACGGGATGGATCACCGGCACGCAAGCCCTGCTGCTGGGGACGGCGGTGGTGCTGCTGGCGCTGGCGGGGTGGATCATGCGCATGCGGCGCCCCGACGTGGCCGAGGTGTGGCTGGCGCTGTACATGGGGCTGGTGCTGGTGTGGCCGCGTGAGTGGGCCGGCGAGCGCTTTCTGCTCCCCGCCCTGCCCATGCTCCTGGTGTGCGCGGCGGAGCCGGTGCGGCGGGCGGCGGCGCGCGTCCGCATGCCGGCGCTGGCGGGCGGGATGGGGGCGCTCGTCATGATCCTGGCCATGCCCACGCTGCGGCTGGAACTGCTGGACGCGCGCATGTGCCGCGCGGAGTACGGCCCGGAAAACCCGTATCCCTGCCTGAAGCCGGCATCCTCGGACTACCTGGGGCTTGCGGCGTACCTGCGGGGACGGCTTCCGCAAGGCTCGGCGGTGATGGTGCGCAAACCGACGCTGTTCTGGGCGGAATCCGGCTACGCGGCGCGCGTGTATCCGTTCAGCGCCGACCCCGACACGCTGTTGGCGGCGGCGCGCGAGGCCGGCGCCAACTACGTGCTGCTGGACTACACGGACGCCATCTCCACCCTGTACGTGGCGCCCGTGCTGATGCAGCGCCCGCAGGCATTCTGCGTCATGCGCGCGCTGGGGCCCGGCCGGGCGACGCTGCTGGCCATCCGGCCCGGTGCCGAGCAGATGCCCAACCTGCGCGGCCGGCCGGGCGCGGAAACGGCGGATGTGCCGTTCAGCAGCTGCACGCGGGAATTCTGGGAGCAGCGCCACCCGGCTCCCCCGCCCGGCTGAGCGCCCCGCCTAACAGCGCCCGTGCCACTCCAGCCCGCCCGGCAGGTCGCCCGCGGCAAACTCCAGGTGCACCACGCGGCGGTGGTCGGGGACGGTGGATGCGGACGACGCATGCAGCAGCAGCGGCCGCATGACCAGCGCCCCACCGATGGGCGAGGTGCACGGCACCGCGTCATTCCCATCCCGCCACTCGTCGATCTCCTCCGGCGAGAGCCGGCCGTGCAGATGGGACCCGCCAATCACCTGCACCGGCCCGTTTTCCGTCCCGCACGGATCCAGGTGCACGCGCACGGTGAGCATGTCGCGCAGAACCTCCGCCGGCGGCTGCACGTGCGTGATCCCCGCCTTTTCGGACCACGGACCAAAGCCGGGCACCTCGCGCCTCTCGCGCACGGCGATGGTGAGGTCCTGGTGCCACGCCACCTTCCAGTTGGCGTCCGGCGTCTTGTCGAACAGGATGCCGCGCACGGCGAAGCACTCCGCCCCCAGCACCGGCTCCACCAGCGCGCGCGCCGCGGCGCTCCGGGCCAGATCGCGGACGGCAGGCACCGCCTCCAGCAGATTGCGCACGGCGTGTACGCTGCCGCGCCGGCGGATGGCGCCGGGCCCGTCCACCGCCGCGAGTTCATCCAGCAGCACGGCCACGGTCGCGGAATCGGCGACGTTCTCCACGATCGCGAACCCGTCGCGGCGAACGGCGGCGGCATCATACCCGGTCAGCGTCATGAGAGCAGCCTCGGCAGAGGGGATGGGACGATCGGGAATGAAGACGCAGAAAAGCCCCGCCGCAATGCGACGGGGCTTTTCTGGAGCAAAGTGCTCGCTATAGGATTTGAACCTATGACCTCTCGCGTGTGAAGCGAGCGCTCTGGACCAGCTGAGCTAAGCGAGCGTATCGCGGGCCGGAGGTTATCCGCGCCCGCGCCGGAAGGTGGGCTGCTTCCTGCGGGGACCTGACCCTTTGCCCTCCAGATCTTTCAAACCATACCCCGTACGGGAATCGAACCCGTGTTTTAGCCTTGAGAGGGCCATGTCCTAGGCCACTAGACGAACGGGGCACTGCGGAACTCAACCAGTTCCGGAACCTAACCGCCCGGGAACGGACCGTCAACCGGCCCTCCGGACGAGCACAGCCAGAGGCGCCGCCCGGATTCGAACCGGGGGTCGAGGATTTGCAGTCCTCTGCCTTACCACTTGGCCACGGCGCCAGCACACTCGCTGCAGATCTAAAGCCGACAACCAACGCCGTCCCGCGCAGCAAACGCCCGGCAAATGTATGGGCGCCTCCCCGGCCCGTCAACCCCGGCGGTGGAGCAATTGCGGCCTTCGCGCCGTTTGACACGGCCCACGGGGGGCGCTAGCCTCCCCGCGCACCACACGCGTTTTTTTCTGATTTCTACTTTGACCGCATCGTGCGGATGAAATACAGCTTCCGCCCCGCGCTGGCGCTCGCGCTCTGCGCCGCCCTGGCGCCCGCCGCCGCCCTGGCCCAGGACACCGAGGCGTGGGTGCTGCGCCGCGGCATGGTCGAGGTGTCGGCCAGCGGCGTGTTCACCCATCACGACCGCCTGCTGGGCGAGGGCAATCCCGGGCTGGGCAGCGCCTTTGCCGCCCCGTTCGGCGAACTGGCCGCGCGCGCCACGGCCGACTCGCTCGCCCGGCTGGACCCGCGCCTGCGCGCGCTGTTCTCCACGCTGGAGGGCGCCGCGTCGCGCCCGCTCTCCGAAGGCCTGACCGTGGGCGAGACGACGTTCCGCACGCGCGTCACGCAGCGGCGCATTCCCTTTACCCTCCGGTACGGGCTGCGCGACCGCCTCACCGTGTTCGCCACCGTTCCGCTGGAGCGGCGCGGCACCAGCAGCCTGGGACCGTACCTGGTGGACGGCAACGTGGGGCTGAACCCCAACGTGGCCGTCAACACCGCCGCGCTCGACTCCATCGGCGGGGGCTTCGCGGACGTGGGCCGGTCGACGCTGCTTCCCCTGCGCGGCAGCCCCACCGGCGACTCGCTGCAGGCGCTGCTGCGGGCGATGGACGAGGATACGCTCATCCTCCCCACGCGCCCGCTCAGCTTCGCGGACATTCTGGGCAACCCCGTGCTGAACGGCCGGCTCGCCGCGGAGGAGGTCGCCGCCTTTGACTCGCTTTCCGGCAGCCGTGGCTACCAGTTGGGCGACGTGGAGGTCGGCGCGCGGCTGCTGCTGCGCGAGGGACCTCCGGGGTGGCCGAACCCTGACACGGTTTCCGCCATCGGCGTGCGGTCCACCGTGGGCGTGCGTGGCCGATTGCCCACGGGACAGAGCGCGCAGACGGCGCTGACGGAGTTGGTGCCGGGCGGCGGGCACTTCGGCATCGGGGTGGACCTGCTGAACGACGTCTTCGTTTCCAGCCGGTGGATGGTCAACACCGTGGTCACGGCGGACGTGCTCTTTCCCGCAGACGTGCAGCGGTACGCCTTTACCGCGACCCGTCCTTTCCCGGCGGATACGGCCATTCGCACGCTGCAGCGGTCGCCCGGATCGCGCGTTTCGCTGCAGCTGCTGCCGCGCTGGCGGCTGACGCAGCAGATTTCATTCGCCGGGCAGTACGCGTTCACGCGGATGGGCGAAACGACCTACTCCGGCGCTGACGTGCTCGCCTCGCCGCTGGAGTCGGTAGGTGCGTGGACGGCGCACGCGGCGGGGCTGAACGCACGGTACAGCTCGCTGCGGGCCTACGCGCTGGGCAAGGCCAAGGTGCCGTTCGAGGTGGATCTGGGGTGGCAGCGCACCTTTGCGGGCGGCGGGCTGGCGCCGCAGACGGGGCAGATCCGGGTGACGGGCCGCTTCTTTCCCACCCGCGCGCTCCTGCCGCGCGACACGCCGCCGCCCCCGCTTCCGGCGGATACCACGGCGGACAGCACGGCCCCGGTGGTCACGCCGCCCGCGACGCCCCTGCCGGCGCCCTCTATCGATCCGGCCGCGCCGCCGCTCACCACACCGCGGCCCGTCGTCGTGCCTCCCGCGGAGACGCCACGCCCCGCGCGGCCGCCGCGCTGAACACCGTTTCACGCGGAGGCCGCGGGGGTTCGCGGAGGTCGCGGGGAACGGAAACAAAGAGGGGCAGCGGATCATCTCCGCTGCCCCTCTCGATCGTTGTCCATCCCGGCTGCGGTCAGACCCCGACGCCGCGCTCCAGCAGTTCGCGGGCGTGCTCCAGCGACACGGCGCTCTCCGGATCGCCGCCCAGCATGCGGGCGACTTCCTGCACACGTCCGTCGGCGTCCAGCGGCAGCACTTCCGTCGTGGTGCGGCCGTCGCGTTCGCCCTTGCGCACCAGCAGGTGCACGTGCGCGCGGCTGGCGATCTGCGGCAGGTGGGTGATGGCGAACACCTGATGCGTCTCGGCCACGCCGCGCATCTTGTCGCCCACCTGCAGCCCCACCTTGCCGCCGATTCCCGCGTCCACCTCGTCGAACACCAGCGTGGGAACGCTGTCCAGCCGCGCCAGAATCGTCTTGAGCGCCAGCATGATGCGCGACATTTCGCCGCCGGACGCCACGTACGACAGCGGCTTGGGCTCGAACCCGCGGTTGAGCGACACGCGGAACTCCACCTCTTCCGCCCCGGATGGGCCCGTCTGCGCCAAGGCGATGGCCTCCGCGCGGAACACGCCGCCGCTCATCCCCAGCTCCGGAAGCACGCCGCTCACCTCCTCCGACAGCCGCGCCATGGCCGAGGTGCGCGCCTCCGTCAGCGCGCCCGCGGCCGCGGACAGCGTCTCCTCCGCGGCGGCCAGCTTCTTTCGCAGCCCGCCCAGCTCCCACTCCGCGCCATCCACCAGGTCCAGCTCCGCGCGCGCGGCCCGGCCCACCTCCATGACCTCCTCCACCGTCTGGCCATACTTGGCCTTGAGGCGAAAGATCAGGTCCTGCCGACGGCGGTTTTCTTCCAGGCGCTGCGGATCGTGCTCCACCGTGGCGGCGTAGCGCTCCATGCGGTCGCCCAACTCCTGCAGCGCGTAGTAGGCGGCATCGTACAGTTCGCGCACGGACTCCTGCGCGCCGTCGATCCGCACCAGCTGATCAATCTGCCGCCGCAGCGACGCCACCTCTCCCAGCAGCGCGCGCTCGCCGCCGGTCACCGCCTCCGCCAAGCCGCCGCTGATCGCCTGCAACTCCTCGGAGTGGCTGAGGCGCCGCGCCTCGTCCTCCAGCTCCTCTTCCTCCCCCGCACGCAGCGACGCGGACTCGATCTCCTCCGCCTGAAAGCGCAGAAAGTCCGCCCGCTGCGCCGCCTCGCGCTTGCGCGCATCCAGCGAGTTGATGTCGCGCCGCAGCCCGGAGGCTTCGCGGTGCGCCTCGTGGACCGCCGCCAGCAGCGTGGCGTGACCGCCGTACGCATCCAGAATGGCGCGCTGGTCATCGCGCTTGAGCAGCGTCTGGTGCTCGTGCTGGCCGTGCAGGTCCACCAGCGTGCGCCCCAGTTCGCCCAGCACCGCCGCGGTCGTAGGCGAGCCATTGACCCACGCGCGGTTGCGCCCCTCACGCGCCACCTCGCGCTTCAGAACGAGCACGCCGTCCTCGTCCGGATCGATGCCGCGCTCCTCCAGCACCCGCGCCACATCGTCGCGCCCGGCGACGTCGAACACACCCTCCACGGACGCACGCTCCTCGCCCGCGCGCACGACGTCCGCCGACGCACGCTCGCCCAGCAGGAGCGAGAGTGCGCCGACGATGATCGACTTGCCCGCGCCGGTTTCGCCGGTAAGCACGTTCAGCCCCGGCCCTAGACGGACGGAGAGGCGGTCGATCAATGCGAAGTTGCGGATCCGAAGCTCGGAAAGCATGAGCGAAGATACACCGAAAGGTGGACGGTGTTCAAGGGGGAGCCGCGACCGCGTCGTCCGGACTTCCACGGTCCGAATCAGCCCGACTCGCTGATCCGTCCCTATTCCCCATTCCCTATTCCCTTCCTGCCCGTCCCTTACAGAAGCAGTTCGGTCGCCAGCCCCAGCAGCAGAAAGAACCCGCACATGTCGGTAAACGTCGTCACGAAGATGGACGACGCCACCGCCGGGTCCACGCCCAGCCGCTCCAGCACGGTAGGCACGAACGCCCCCGCGAAGCCGCCGACGGTCAGGTTCAGCAGCATGGCCAGCAGCACCACCACGGCCAGCAGCACGTTCGCGCCCGTGGCCATGCACAGCAGAAACGCGGCGCCGGACGCCACCAGCCCCGTGGCCAGCCCGTTGGTGGCGCCCACCAGGAGCTCCTTGCCCACCACGTTCCACGGCGTGCCGCTGCGCTCGCTGCTGAGCGCCAGGCGCCGCACGGTAACTGCCAGCGCCTGCGTTCCCGCGTTGCCGCCCATTCCCGCGATCACCGGCATGCACACGGCCAGCAGCGACACCTTGCTCAGCGTGTCCTCGAACAGGTAGACGACCGACGCGGCGGAAAAGGCGGTGAGCAGGTTGATGAACAGCCAGGGCAGCCGCAGCCGAACCGCGTCAACCCATCCGCCGCGCACCTCTTCTTCGGCGGACACGCTCACGAACTTGAACAGGTCCTCCGTAGACTCCGCCTCGATGATGTCGATGACGTCGTCGAACGTGACCCCGCCCAGCAGCCGCCCGCCCCCGTCCACCACCGGAATGATGGTGAGGTTGTACTTGGATACGACGCGCCCCACCTCTTCCTGGTCCGTCTCGGGAAGAACGACGGCGATGGGGTCCTGCACCAGTTCGCGCACGGAGGTGGACGGGTCCGCCGTCACCAGGTCGCGCAGCGACACCGTCCCCTGCAGCACCTCGCGCTCGTCCACCACGAAGACGATGCCGTAGAACTCGTCCATCCCGTGCGCCTGCCGCCGCACCTCGTCAATGGCCTGCGCCGCCGTCTGGTTCACCCGCAGCGTGACCAGCTCGGCCGTCATGATGCCGCCGGCCGATTCCTCGTCGTACGCCATCAGGTCGCGGATGTCGCCCGCGTCCTGGTGCGGCAGCGCGGCCAGCACGCGGTCGCGGTCGGCCGGCGCCATTTCGCCGATCATGTCGGCGGCGTCGTCGTCCGAAAGCTCGGCGACCACGGCGGCGATCTGCACGGCGTTCAGCGCGGCGAGCGAGTCCTCCGGATGCTCGTCGGGCTCCATCTCCGCCAGCGCCTCGGCCGCCAGCGCCGGATCGTCCGGGGCCAGCAGCTGCAGCACGCGGACGCGGTCCTCGTCCTCCAGCTGCTCCAGCAGGTCCGCCAGGTCGGAGCCGTGCTGAATACCGTCCAGGAACGCGCGCAGCCGCGCCTCGCTTCCCCCCTCCAGCAGGTCGCGAAGCTCGTCGATGGGGTCCACGTCGAAATCGGCGGCGGAGGTCGCCGTCATCAGGTCATCTGGTGGGGGCGGAAAGAGAACGGAATGCGCCTCAGCGGGCGCCTTCGGCCAGAAAGTCGCGCAGCAGCGCCTCCTGCCGGCGGAACATGTCGGAGTCGGCGCGCTCCGCGCCCTCGGGGTGGTCCCAGCCCAGCACGTGCAGCGTGCCGTGCACGGCCAGCCGCAGCAGTTCCTCGGCCGGGTCCGCGCCCAGCTCGGCCGCCTGCCGCGCGGCCTGCGCGGCGCCCAGGTATACGTCGCCCAGCGGCGGCTCGCCGGGCTCGTTCAGGTTGAACGAGATGACGTCGGTCACGTAGTCGTGGTCCAGCCACTCGCGGTTGAGCTGGTGGATGGCGTCGTCATCCATCAGCGCGACGGAAATCTCTCCCTCGCGCACCCCCTCCGCCCGCAGCACGTGGCGCACCGCGGCCTCGATGCGCGCCGGGTCCACCGGGGCCGCGAGCCCGTCCGCCACGCTGACCTCCACTTCGATCTCATCCATTCGCCGCTCCCTGTGGCTCCGGCGCCGCGGCGCCCGGCTGGTCGGCCATTGCCTTTTCCGGCGCGGAGGCGGGCGGGTAGTCCAGCCGCTGATGATACATGCCGCTCAGCACCTTGGCGAGCACGTCACGGGTGATGTGGATCTCCCGAAGTGTAAGCGGAGATTCGTCCAGCTGCCCCGCCGCGATCTTGCCGCCCACGATGCGGTCCACCAGTTCGCGGATGCGCTCCGGAGTGGGATCGTGCAGCACCCGCGCGGCGGATTCCACCGAGTCCGCCATCATCACCACGGCGATCTCGCGCGTCTGCGGCCGCGGCCCGCCGTAGCTGAACTCAGCCGGGTTCAGCTTCGCCGACGGATCCGCCCTCCGCGCCTGCTCCATGAAAAAGGAGATAGGCTGCGTTCCGTGGTGCTGCGCGATGAAGTCGCGCACCGCGGGCGGAAGCCGGTACTCCTGCGCCAGCCGCACCCCTTCCACCACGTGGCTGCGCACCACCTGCGCGCTGGTGGAAGGCTTCAGACGGTCGTGCGGATTGCGCCCGCGCGGCTGGTTCTCGATGAAGTACAGCGGCTTGGTGATCTTGCCGATGTCGTGGTAGTACACGCCGACGCGGGCCAGCAGCGCGTTGGCGCCGATGGCGTTGCACACCGCTTCCGCCAGGTTGGCGACGGAAATGGTGTGCGCGTACGTCCCCGGCGCCTCCAGCGACAGCCGCTGCAGCAGCGGGTGCTTGGGGTCCGCCAGTTCCATCAGCGTCTGGTTGGTGGTCACCCGGGTGAACCACTCCGCCAGCGGCAGAAAGCCCATGGCCAGCAGCGTGCTGCCGATGCCGTTCACCGCGCCCCAGGTGATTCCCCAGCCGATCTCCCCCGCCCCGCGCGACCGCATCAATCCAACGGCGAGCACGCACATGGCGTAGGCAGCGGCCACCAGCCCGATCAATCCCCACGCCTGAAAGCGGCGCTGCGCCATCCGCAGCCCGAACGCCGCCGCCGCGCCGGCGACCGCCGCCTCGAACGGAACCGTCATCCCCACGAACGGCGCCTGCCCGCCCAGCAGAAGCGCGAGCACGAGCGCGAGAACCAGCGCCAGACGGCCGCCCCACAGCACCGCCGCCAGCAGCGTGGCAAAGGGGATGGGGATCAGCTCCGGCGGCAGATCGTAGTGCGCGATGGGCGACGAAATTCCCGCCACCGCCAGCACCAGCACGCCCAGAAAGATCACCGCCCGGTTGTCGTGGTAGATGGCCGGCCGCACGATCAGCAGCAGCGCGCCCACGATCATCAGCAGCAGCGCGTTGAACAGAATGCTGCCCAGCGCGCGGAACCCGGCGATCTCCGGCCCGCCCTGCGCGGGGCGGGCCTGCAGCGCCGCCTGGTACGCGCGCAGCCGCTGCACCTCGCGCTCGCCCACCTGCTCGCGCGCGCCCACGATGCGCTGCCCGGGAAGAATGCGCTCACCCACGGAGTCCACCGCGGCGCTGGCGCGCGCCCGGGCGGCCGTGCTCAGCCGCTCGTTCTCCGCCAGGCTGGGGCGAAAGTAGCGAACCAGCAGCAGCCGCTGCAGTTCCGCCGCGTCCACGCCGGCCGCGTCGGGAAGACGGGCCTGCGCCGCGCGGTAGAACTGGTCCGCCGTGTACAGCGAATCCGCCGCCAGCAGCCGTTCACCCCCCGCCAGTCCGCGCACCCGCACGGCGGAGATCCCCGCCAGCTCGGGGGACGACACGGCCACGCCGCGCGGCAGAAGCTCACGCACGGCGGACTCCGTCGCGCCCCGCAGCAGCGCGCGGCGCACCGAATCCGTCAGCACCTCCAGCGCGCCCAGCGTGGTGGGAACGCGCGCCCGGTCCAGCGCCCCGCGCACCGCCTGCGCCTCTCCGCCCGGCGGGCTCAGCGCCAGCGCCGAATCCACCGAGGCCAGAAACAATCCCACTCCCGCCAGCATCGTGTCCGCCGCGCCGGGGCGGTAGTCGAACACGGGGGGAACGCCGCGCGCCGCCTCGTCGCGCTCGCGCGCAAGCTCTTCCGGCGACTTGGGGACGCTGAAGGCCACCTGCGCCACCACCTCGTCCCGCGCCACCACGCCCCGCTCCATCACCGGCACGTCCGACGTCTGCGCGCCCGGAAAGAGCGCGTACACGCCTCCCGCCACGGCCAGCAGCAGAAGCAGCCTCAGGCCGTGGTGCAGTGCGGCGCCCCACGCGGAACGCCGGACGGGCTCGGCGGGCTCGCGGGGAACGGCGCGGCGGTCGGGAGGGGGACGGTCCCCGGACCCCTTCATGCCGGGGTCGGGTCCTCCGACGAGGATTCGCCCCGGGCGGCGTCATACGCCTGGATGATGTCCTTTACCAGCCGGTGCCGGATGACGTCCGCCCCGCGCATGTACGAAAAGGCGATTCCCTCGATGCCCTTGAGCACCGACTCCACCTCCACCAGCCCGCTGTCTTCGCGGCGGGGAAGGTCGATCTGCGTCTTGTCGCCGGTGATCACCGCCTTGCTGTTCATCCCCAGGCGGGTGAGGAACATCTTCATCTGCGCGCGGGTGGCGTTCTGCGCTTCGTCCAGGATCACGAACGCGTCCTGCAGCGTGCGTCCGCGCATGTACGCCAGCGGCGCGATCTCGATGGACCGGCTCTCCATGGCCCGCCGTAGCCGGTCCGGCGGAATCATGTCCTCAAGCGCGTCGTACAGCGGGCGCAGATACGGGTCGATCTTTTCCTGCAGGTCGCCCGGAAGGAAGCCCAGGTTCTCCCCCGCTTCCACCGCCGGCCGGGCGAGGATGATGCGCTTCACCCGCTTCTTGAACAGCGCGTCCACGGCCATGGCGACGGCCAGGTACGTCTTGCCCGTACCCGCCGGCCCGATGCCGATGACGACGTCGTTGTTCTCGATCGCTTCCAGGTACTTGGCCTGCCCCTCGCTCTTGGGGCTCACCGTCTTCTTGGGCCCGGGCACCACCACGCGCCCGGCCGCGTCCGCAAGCCGGCGCACGCCGTTTTCCGATCGCGACGCATCCAGGTAGCGAGACACGTCGTCCGTGCCGAACGGCACGCCGTTGCGCGCCATTTCCACCATGTGCTGGGCGACGGGAACCGCGCGCTCCACGTCGCGCAGGTCCCCGCTGAGCAGCAGGTGGTCGTCGCGCAGCGCCACCCGCAGGTTGGCCAGGCGGCCCAGTTCCAGCAGGTTGGCGTCGTTCACGCCGCTCAGCGCCAGCGGGTCGGCGCGGTCGGCGGGAATGCGGTGCTGCACGCTGTTGTTCGCAGTATCAGGCATCGAACTCCGATCTTCGTTCTGGCTTCTATGTTCGTTCGATCACGCCGCACGAGCACGGCGCGATCCGCTGGATTCATCTTTTTCCGCCGTCGCCGGGCAGCAGAGCATCGCCGGGAGTGCAGAGGGAGCGAAAACGCTCAGCACTCACGCACCCCGCACTAACGCACCCCTCAACGCCGCAGGGGCGAGGAATTCCCCGCCCCTGCGCTGATGGTACACCGAACGTGCCGCGGGGTGCGGACTACCCGGCGGTCGGGCGCACCTGCACGTGCACCTCGCGAAGCTGGTCGTCCCCGATGGCGGTGGGCGCGTTCTCGAACAGCGCGCGCGCGGACGTCGTCTTGGGAAAGGCAACCACGTCGCGCAGGCTGGACGCGCCGGCCAGCAGCATCACCAGCCGGTCGAACCCGAAGGCAAAGCCGGCGTGCGGCGGCGCGCCGAAGCGGTACGCCTCCAGCAGGAAGCCGAACTTGCCCTGCACTTCTTCCTCGCTCATCCCCAGAGCGGAGAACACCGCCTGCTGCACCGCGGGGATGTGGATGCGCACCGATCCGCTCGCCAGTTCATTGCCGTTGTACACGGCGTCGTAGGCGCGCGACCGCAGCCCCATTGCGTACAGCTTGCGCGCCGCCTCGCGGGAGGGCATGCCGTCGCGCGTGGCGTCGAGGATGGCCTGCACCGCCTCGCCCTTGGGCATGCTGAACGGGTTGTGCGCGTACACCAGCCGGTCGTTCTCCGCGTCCCAGTCAAAGACGGGGAACTCGGTCACCCAGAGCCACGCGTGCGCCGCCGTGTCCACCAGGTTGAGCTTGCGGCCCAGGTGACGCCGCAGTTCATCCAGCGCGCCGTCCACCTCCGGCCCGGAGGCCTCGCTCTCGCCGCGGAACCAGCCGACGACCGCTACGAACAGGTCGCCCGCCTCCAGTTCCGCCGCCTGGTAGAAGTCGCTGGCCCGCGCCTCGTCCAGCCCCTTGGCGAACTGCCCGGAGAGCCCCTCGTCGCCGCGCTTTACCCAGAGCGCACCCGCCGCCCCGCCGCGCTTGGCCACTTCCTGCAGCTCATCAAGCTCCTTGCGGGAAAGCCGCGCCCCGCCGGGAACCCGGATTCCGCGAATGCTCTGCCCGCTCTCCGCCGCCGCCTGAAAGATGCGGAAGTCCGCGCCGGAAAGCACCTCGGTGACGTCCACCACGAACAGCGGGTTGCGCAGGTCCGGCTTGTCGCTGCCGTAGCGCGCCATCGCCTCGTGGTAGGTCATCCGCGGAAAGGGCGTCGGCAACTCCACGCCCAGGATCTCGCGGAACACAGCCGCCATCAGCTGCTCGCCCGTGCGGAACACGTCCTCCTCGTCCACGAACGCCATCTCGGCGTCGATCTGCGTGAACTCCGGCTGGCGGTCGGCGCGCAGGTCCTCGTCGCGCAGGCAGCGCGCGATCTGGAAGTAGCGGTCGTACCCGCTCACCATCAGCAGCTGCTTGTAGATCTGCGGCGACTGCGGCAGTGCGTAGAACTCGCCGGGATGCACGCGGCTGGGCACCAGAAAGTCGCGCGCCCCCTCAGGCGTGGGCTTGGTGAGCAGCGGCGTCTCCACCTCCAGAAAGCCCTGACCCGACAGATACGCCCGGGTGGCCTGCGCGGCGCGGTGCCGGATGATCAGGCTGTTCTGCAGCGCGGGGCGGCGCAGGTCCAGGTAGCGGTAGCGAAGCCGCAGATCCTCCGCCGGGAGCTCTTCGTCCGCGGCGTAGTCCACCTGAATGGGGAGCGGCTCCGACCGGGTGAGCACGGTCAGCCTGGCCCCGCGCACCTCCACGTCGCCCGTGGCCAGCGCGGCGTTGTGCTGCCCCTGCACCCGGGGAAAGACCACGCCTTCCACCTGCACCACGTCCTCGGGGCCCAGGCGGCGCGCCTCGGCCAGCACGTCGGCGGGCGTCCAGTCCGGGTCAAACGACACCTGCACGATCCCTTCGCGGTCCCGCAGGTCCACGAAGACGATGGCGCCCAGGTCGCGGCGGCGGTGCACCCAGCCGGCGACGGTGGTGTGGACTCCGGCGTCGGCGGCGCGAAGCGAGCCGGCGGCGCGGGTGCGGTACGCGGTGGTGAACGGATCCGTCATGCGCGAAGAGAAGGGGCGCGTGCCTCCGCCGCGTTCACGGACGGGGCGGAGCGGCGGGCGCGCCAGCGTGTGTACAGAAAGACGGCGAAGCAGACGCCCAGCGCGTCGGCTACCCAGTCACGAATGTCGGGAGAGCGCCCCGGCACGAAACTCTGGTGAATTTCGTCGCTCGCGCCGTACAGCACTCCCAGGATCACGGCCACCCCGGGGTGCAGCGCCGAGCGGTGCGCCGCAAAGGCCAGCAGCCCGCCCAGCAGGGCGTACGCCCCGAAGTGCAGCACCTTGTCGGCGCCGCTTACGCCCGGCACCGGAACCGAACTGCGCCCGGAAACCAGGTAGATGGCGACCGCCCAGGCGAGCGCGGGAATCCAGGGCAGCAGCCGGCGCATCAGAGCGCCTCAGCCTCCGCCAGAAGCGCCATGAACTCGTCGGCGGACTGCGCCGCCACCAGGCGCTCGCGAAAGCCGTCGCGGCGCACCATGCGCGAAATGCGCGACAGCGCCTTTACGTGCTGCCCGGCCGCGTTCTCCGGCCCCACCAGCAGAAACATCAGCCGCACGGGCTGCCCGTCCAGCGAGTCGAAGTCCACCGGCTCGCGGGTGACGCCCGCCGCCATCACCAGTTCCGGCACCGAGTTGCTCTTGCCGTGCGGGATGGCGACGCCGCTTCCCACGCCCGTGCTCAGCAGTTCCTCGCGCTGGCGAACGGAGGCCAGCACGCCCTCCGCGTCGGCGACGGCGCCTTGATCGTGCAGCAGCGCCACCAGTTCCTGCAGAAGATCCTGCTTGGAACCGCCCCGCAGGGGGACGCGCACGCGTTCGGGAGTGAGCAGCTCGTTGAGCAGCACTGCAAGCCTCAAGGCCGGGAAACGGACAGGCCACGCCATGGCGTGGCCGGGTGCGGAGCTTGCAAAAGCTAACGCTCGCGCCAAATGCCGACAAGCACGCGGGGAACATGGCGGCGCGTGCGGTGAACTACCCGGTTTGCACGCGCCCAGCATCACGGAACGCACGGATGATCGCCACCGCCCAGCCCACGCCCGTTTCAGCCCTCGCCGACCTCGTGGGCCTGCTGCCCGAAGTGGCGGAATCCGCGCTGCGCGAGCACTTCACCGGCCGCCGCCAGCCGGCGTACCGCGTGGGGCAGGTGCTGCGCTGGCTGTACGAGCGCGGCGCGGCCGGCTTCGCCGAAATGAGCGACCTGCCGCAGGCGGAGCGCGCGGCACTGGCCGAAGCATTCTCTTTCACCGCGCCCGAGCCGGCCAAGATCTCCCGCTCCGTGGACGGCACCGCCAAGCACCTGTGGCGCCTGGCCGACGGAGAACTGATCGAGTCCGTCCTCATCCCCACCCCCACGCGCCTGACGCTGTGCATCTCGTCGCAGGCGGGGTGCGCCATGGCGTGCACCTTCTGCGCCACCGGCTGGGCGGGATACCGGCGCCAGCTTTCGGCCGGCGAGATCGTGGCGCAGTTCCGCGGGGCGCGCCGCTGGGCGCAGGAAAACGGCTACGACGACATCACCAACATCGTCTTCATGGGGATGGGCGAGCCGCTCATGAACCCCAAGGCCGTGTTCCCCACCCTGGCCATCCTGAACCGCGGCTACAAGTTCGGCGCGCGCCGCATCACCATCAGCACGGTGGGCGTGGTGCCGGGCATTCAGCGGCTGGCGGAGATGCCGGAGCAGTACCGCCTGGCCGTGTCGCTGCACGCGCCCAACCACGAACTCCGGCAGAAGCTGATTCCGCTGGAAAAAAAGTACGACATCGACGAACTGCTGGACGCCCTGCGCCGGTTTGACGCGGCCGGCGGAAAGCGCATTACGTTCGAGTACGTGATGATCGACGGCGTCACCGACCTGCCTGAACTGGCGGACGAGCTCGCCCGCGTGGTCCGGGAGTTCAACGCGTTCGTGAACCTCATTCCGTTCAATCCCATTCCGGGCACGGAGTGGAAGCCGAGCCGCCGCGCTCGGCTGGACCTGTTCGTGGAGCGGCTGGGCCGCCAGGGGATCAGCGCCGCCGTCCGTGAATCGCGCGGCAGCGACATCGCCGCCGCGTGCGGCCAGCTTCGCGCCGAGGTCACGCAGGGCCGCGCCCCGGTGCAGATGGGCTCGATCTAGCATTCCCGCGGCCCGCACCGCTCATCCCGCCGACACGGCGAGGGTGCGGGCGCGCAGGATCTGGTTTTCCAACTGCAGCACCAGCACCTCTCGGTCCTTTTCTCCCGCCTCGCGCACCTGCGCCACCTCCAGCGACACCCGCTGCACCGCCAGCGCCAGATCGTGAAGCTCGCGGCGGATTTCCCTGATCTCCTCGCGGTTCTGGCGCAGGTCTTCGGCCAGCCGCAGCAGCGTGCGGGTGGTGTCGAGCACTTCCTTCCACATGTCAGGCCGCGAGCAGGCCGTCGATGACGCACCGGGTTTCGCGTCGCAGGCGGTCGATCTCGCGCTGGTCCTCGTCGAGCGCGCGCCGCACCACCGCCACGCGCGCCAGCATGTCGCGCGTCCGGGCCCGGTAATCGGGCCTGGCGCGCCGGACGACGGGCTCGGCGTCTACGTACGCGCCGAACGGAACGGCGTGCTCGCGCAGGCGCATGGTGCCGTAGCCGGCGGGGACGGTGTACTCGGCGGACGCGGGTTCGCCGGTCACTTCCGGATCAGAGAGGGTGGACATGGGTGCCCTTCCGCGGTGCGGGTAGGCGCCGGGCCTGCGGCGCACATGGACAATCTGAACGCCACAATGGTGCACGACTCCGCTCCTGCCGTCAAGCCTTTTCTTTATCCCTATCTCTATACGCCACAGGTGTTTCACTCCACCGCGACCCGCCACGCACGCCCGGTGTCTTGTTCGGGATTCCCGCCGTTCCGTTTGCCGCCGCCGCGAGTACGCCCGCCTCTCGCGATCCCGCATCCAACCATGAGACCGCTAACCCTCGGGCCCTGTCGGCCATCGGAATCGCGCATGGAAACGAGGCCGGTCGTGCATCGGGGCCGGGACGCGTAGATTGTCGTGGTTCCTGAGTATTCTGATCGCCCCGACGCCGTATCATGCCGCAGCCAGCCGAATCCGGGCGCAAGCCCCAGTGGGTCAAGCACACCGTTACCGCCGACGAGGCGGGCCGCACGCTGCAGCAGCTGCTGACGGAAACGCTGGGGATATCGGGGCGGATGATTCAGCGGCTTACGCGCAGCAGGGGCGTGCAGATGAACCGCAAGCCCGGGTGGCTGGCGGGCAAGGTCAAGGCGGGGGATCTGGTGGAGGTGCGGCTGGTGGTGGACGAGGAACCGGGGCTGACCCCCGTGGAGATGCCGCTGTCCATCGTGGCGGAAGACGAGGACCTGCTGGTCATCGACAAGCCGCCGTTCGTGCTCGTCCACCCCACCTCGCCGGGGCAGGACCGCACATTGGCGCACGGGGTGGCGTGGCACCTTCAGCAGCGCGGAATCCGGGCGCGCGTGCATCCCGTGCACCGCATCGACCGCGACACCTCCGGACTGGTGCTGTTTGCGCGGACGGCGCACGCGCATCACCGGCTGGATCTGCAGCTGCGTGCGGGCGAACTGAAGCGCGAGTACCTGGCCCTGGTGGACGGCGTCGTGACGCAGGACCGGGGAATGATCGACGCGCCCATCGCGCGGGACCCGCGCAATCCCACCCTGCGCGTCACCCGGCCCAACGGCGAGCCCGCGCTGACGCGCTACGAGGTCGTGGAGCGCTATCCCAACGCGACGCTGGTGCGCCTGGAACTGGAGACGGGGCGGACGCACCAGATCCGCGTGCACATGCAGCACGCCGGCCACCCCGTCCTGGGCGACAGGCAGTACGGACGCCGCCGTGTGGATCTGGTAAAGCGGCAGGCGCTGCACGCGGAGCGGCTGGCCTTTACGCATCCCGCCACGGGTGCACCGGTGGAGCTGCGCGCACCCTTGGCGGAGGATCTGCGGGCCGCGATCGAGGTGCTGAAAAACGAAACGGCCCGGGGCTGATTCGCCCGGGCCGCGTTGTGCCGATCCGCATCTTTTACTGCTGCGCTTCCCCGCTCTCCGGCGCCGCGCGCCAGTCCTTTCCCAGCACCACCGTCGCGTCCACGTACATGTTGGCGTCCGGCTTGGGCTGCACGCGGCGGATTCCGATGGCGTCCGCCACCTCGCGCGCGGCGTCCATCCGCCCTACGCGGTCAAGGACGAGCGAACTGTCGGGCGGAAACCCGGCGCCGTTGCCGATAAAGACGACGTCGAAGCCGCGGTCGCGCAGTACGCGCCGTCCTTCCGCCGCCAGCCCGGGGATGCCGGACGCGTTCAGCACTTCCACGCGGACGCGCGCACCCGGCCGCGGCCCCTGGGCGGGCGTGGCGGAAACCGGGTCCGCCGTGGCGGCAGCCGAATCCGCCGCGGCAACGGGCCGGGCCAGTTCGCCCCCGCCGCCCATCAACCCCGCCACCATGGACCCCACCAGCACGGCCACCAGCAGCAGCAGCAGAAACAGGCCGATTACCTGAATCCGCCCGCCGCCGGAGCCGCCCTTGGCGGCCGCGCTACGCGGCGCTGACCTGGCCATGGAACGCCTGCGTTTCTGGATGCAGCGCGGACCCGCTTTCCATCACGTGCCGCACCCGCGCCTCCACCACCTCGCGCAGCACGGCGTCCATCTCCGCCGGCATACGGGCGCGCAGCGACGCGGTCCACTCCGTCTCGTACCGGCGCCCCGGCTCCAGAAAATCCGCCAGGTACAGCGCCCGGCCGAGCGCCTTCCACCGGGGCGAGCCGAGCGTGTGGTAGCGGATGGCCTCCAGCATCTCCTCATCCACCTCGCCGGCCAAGCGCTCGGAGGCGGCGGGGCCGTGCAGCAGCTTGCCGGGAAGATCGTGAAAGGCGGGCGGAACCTGGGGGCGCAGTTCGTCCGGCGTGCCTTCGCGCAACGCATCGTGCAGCCAGCCGGTGGCCGTCCAGCGCGCCTGGTCGCCTTCGGAAAGCCCCAGTCCGGACGCCCATTCCGCCATCAGCGCGGCCACGCGCGCCATGTGCGCGCGCCGCTTCTCGGAAACGTGCGCCCACTTGGGAAGTTCGCCGCGGGCTGCGGCGCGCACCAGCGGGCCGGGATCACTCGTCGTCAAAGCCGCGGCGGGCATGGGATTCCAGGATGGCGCGATTGCGGATGGCGGTGTGCGACACGTAGTTGAAGCCGCGAAGCTCCACGCCGCTCCCCACGCGCGAACTGACGATGCGGCAGCACGGGCCGATGACCGTTTCGTCGCCCACCACCGTCTGCCCCTCCAGTACGCAGCCGGGGTAGATGACGGAATCGCGGCCGATGACCACGCCCACGTCCACCAGCACCGTCTGGGGAAGGAGAAAGGTGACCCCCTCGTTCATCAGCCGATGGACGACGCGGTCGCGGATGGCGCCGCCGGCGCGGGCCAGCGAGGCGCGGTCGCGCACCACGAAGCCGGCGGGGTCAGGGACGACGGCGATCCCGGAAAGAGCGCGCAGGACGGACAGGTCGCCGCCGCGCGCCACCAGCCGCTCCGCGCCCTCCGGCCCGATCCACGCCGCGAGCACCGCGCCGTCTCCGCCCTCCAGAAGCACGTCGTCCGGCCGCTTCAGCAGGCGGTCCAGCGCGGGGCCGGCGGTGGGTGCGGCGGCATCCACCACCAGCACGCGCCCTTCCGCGGGCAGAACGGCGCCGCCCAGCGCCGCTTCCGTGGCGGGAAGTACATCGACCACACAGTCGATGTCGCCAAACAGTTCGATGGCGAGCTCACCCCCCACCACCACGATGCGCGCCGGGGCCGGACGCAGCGCGGCCAGGCAGCTTACCGCATGCCAGGCCAGCGGGCGCCCCGCCAGGGGGTGCAGGTAGGTGGACAGCCGGGAGCGAAGCCCGTCGCTCCCCGGCTCCGCCAGCGCCAGTACGACGCCGGTCCAGGGACCCACGGGCGTCAGGAGCTGACGGCCCGCAGGGCGTCGCGCGAGATGCGGTTCTGCTCGTCCACGAAGATGAAGCGCGGCCGGTAGCTGGCCATTTCCGCCTCGTCGTACTGCGCGTAGCTGATGACGATGACCTTGTCGCCGGGATGCACCAGGCGCGCGGCGGCGCCGTTCAGGCACATCTCGCCCCGGCCGCGCTCACCGGGGATCACGTACGTCTCGAACCGCGCGCCGTTGTTGACGTTCACGACGGCCACCTGCTCGAACTCCAGCAGATCCGCGGCTTCCATCAGCTCGGGATCAATCGTGATGGAGCCGATATAGTTGAGATCCGCCCCGGTCACCGTGGCCCGGTGGATCTTGCTCTTGCACATGTTGCGAAGCATGGCAGCCTCCCAGTGTGGACGCCTGCTCGTGAAATCAGAAAAGGACCGCGTTGTCGATCAGCCGCGTTCCACCCACCCGCGCCGCCACCAGCAGCACGGTTCCCGGCGCCGCGGCGGTCACCGGCTCCAGCGTGTCGGGGTTCACCGCCTCAGCGTACTCCGGCTCGATCCCCGGCACCCGCAGCGCCGCCCACAGTGCCTGCCGCAGCACCGCCGCGTCGCGCTCGCCCCCGGCGAACAGCGCGTCTGCCCGCTGCAGCCCGCGGTGCAGGGCCAGGGCGCGCTCGCGCTCCTCCACGGAAAGATAAACGTTCCGGGAGCTCATCGCCAAGCCGTCGGCCTCCCGCACGATGGGCGCCACCTCCACGCGGACGGGGATGTTGAGGTCCCCCACCATGCGGCGGATGAGCGTGGCCTGCTGAAAATCCTTTTGACCAAATACCGCCACGTCCGGCATGAACAGGCCGAACAGCTTGGCGACCACGGTCAGCATGCCGCTGAAGTGGCCGGGGCGGATGGCCCCCTCCATGCGCGACCCCAGCGGCCCCGGCTCCACCATCACCTGCTGCGCGCCGTGCGGATACATCTCCGCGGCGGAAGGGGCAAAGACCAGGTCCACGCCGTGCTCGCGTGCCAGCTCCAGGTCGCCGTCCAGGTCGCGCGGGTAGCGGTCCAGGTCTTCGCTGGGGCCGAACTGCAGCGGGTTGACGAAGATGGACATCATCACCCGGTCCGCCAGCTCGCGGGCGCGGTCCACCAGCGACATGTGCCCGGCGTGCAGAAAGCCCATCGTCGGCACCAGCGCCACCGTCTCCCCGGCGTCGCGCGCGGCGGCGATCGCGGCGCGAAGATCGGCGCGGCCGTGCACCAGCTGCAGGGGGCGCGCGTCCACGGCCATGCTCATTCGAAGGTGTGTTCCGGGCCGGGATACGCCCCGTCCTTGACCGTGCGCACGTACTCGCCCACCCCGTCCGTCACCGCCTGCCCCACGTCGGCGAAGCGGCGCAGAAAGCGCGGGTTGAAGCCGGTGTTGAGCCCCAGCATGTCGTGCAGCACCAGCACCTGCCCGTCGCACCCCACGCCGGCGCCGATGCCGATGGTGGGAATGGACACGCTTTCCGTCACCGCCGCGGCCAGCGGGCCGGGCACCAGCTCCAGGACGACGGAAAAGGCGCCGGCCTGCTCCAGGCGGCGCGCTTCGGCCATCATCCGCTCCGCCGCTTCTTCGCCCTTGCCCTGCACGCGCACGCCCTGCACGTGAACCGACTGGGGGGTAAAGCCCAGGTGGCCCATGACGGGAATGCCGGCGCGCACCAGCGCGGCGACGGTGTCGGCGATTTCGGGGGAGCCCCCTTCCAGCTTCACCGCCTGCGCCCCGGTTTCCTGAAGCACGCGCCCGGCATTGCGCAGGGCGTCTTCGCGGCTGACCTGGTAGGTGAGAAAGGGGAGGTCGACGACGAGCAGGGCCCGCTCCACGCCGCGGCGAACCGCGCGGGCGTGGTGGATCATGTCGTCGAGTGTGACGGGAACGGTGGTATCCAGGCCGAGGATGACCTGGCCGAGGGAGTCGCCCACGAGCACGACATCCACGCCCGCGCCGTCTACCAGGCGGGCGAAGAGGTAGTCGTATGCCGTGAGCGCGGCGATCTTTTCGCCGCGGCGCTTCATTTCGCGCAGCTCGGCGACGGTCACCCGCCGCGGCCCGCTTCCCCGCTGAGTGGACATCCCGTTACATCGTGCGTGGCGAACACCGGACCGGACGCCGGAAAATCGCGCATGGGACTGCGGGTTGACGGGCCGTGAAAGTAACCCGAAGTTGGGCCGCGTGTCAAACCTTATCCGTTACGATCCGCTGCTGGTGCGCGCCCTCGCGGCGGAGCTCGGCGCCGCCCTGCGGGGCCGCGCCGCGGCCGGCCAGCCCGTGTTTGCCCGCGACCTTTCCTGCACGCTGCCGCTGGACCGCGGGCAGGCGCTGCGCTGGGACCTGCACCCGCGCCGGGGCTGGGTGCGCCTGGTGGACGCCGCCTCGCTCGCGGAGGACGGCGCGCGCCCGCCGGACCCGTCGGAGCTGTCGGCGCGCATCACCCGCGTCTCGTCCCCCGCGGACGAGCGGCTGCTGCGCATCGACCTGCACGAGGGGGCGCGCTTTCGCGGCGCGCGCCGGGCGCTGGTCATCGAGCTGCACACCAACCAGTGGAACGCGCTGCTGGTGGATGCCGAAACCCGGCGCATCATTTCCGTCCTCCGCGCCCGCTCCGCCGGCGAGCGCGCGCTGCGGGCCGGCGCGGTCTACCTCCCTCCCCCGCCCACCCGGCGCGTCCTCCCCGGCCGCCCCCGCGCGGAGCTGCTCGCGGAGTGGACCGACGCGCTCGCCGGGATCCCGCCCGCGGACCGCGCGCGCGCCCTCGTCCGCCGCTTCGCCTTCGCCAGCCCCATGAACGCGTCGTGGATCCTGGGCCTGGCGGCTTCGGTGGATGGGGAGGACGTCCTGGAGGATGCGTTCGAGCGGTGGTGGGAAATGGCGGATGGGGATGCCTCCACCCCCGTGCTCCTGCGCACCTCGTCGGGTCCGCAGCCCTATCCGCTCCTTCTCCCCGGAACGGAGTCCGCGCCGCACACGTCCCTTCTGGCCGCGATGGAGCAGGTGTCTCGCGAGCAGCCGGCGGACGATGCCGTGGAGGCCGCCGCCGCGCCCGGGGCCGAACTGCTGGAGCGCGCGCGGAGGCGGCTCGCGGGTGCAGAGAAGCGTCTTTCGCGCCTCGCGGCGGACATGGGAAAGACGGGCGAGGCGGACCGGCTGCGCGGATGGGGCGACCTGATCCTGGCTCACCTGGACTGGCTGGAGCCGGGCACCGACAGCGTCGTGCTCCCCGGCTTTGAGGGCGACGAGGTGACGGTGCCGCTGGAACCCGCGCTGCGCCCGCACGAGAACGCGGAGCGGCTGTACGAGCAGGCCCGCCGCCGGGACAAGGCGCACGCGCGCCTCCCCGAACTGGTGGCGGAGGCGGAGCGGGAACGCGATCGGTGGATGGGCGTCATCGCCTCGCTGGAGGCGGGAGAGGTGCCGGAGGGCGTGGAAGCCGCCCTGCGCCGCCCGGAAGCGGCCGAGCGCGCCTCCGCCTCCGCGGACGACGAACGACTTCCCTACCGGCCGTATCGCACGTCAGGGGGCATCGAGGTGCGCGTGGGGCGCAGTTCCAGGGACAACGACCGGCTTACGTTCGGCCACGCGGCGCCGGGGGACGTATGGCTGCACGCCCGCTCCGTCCCCGGCTCCCACGTCGTTCTCCGCTGGCGGGAAGAGGGTGCGCCCCCGGCCCGCGACCTGGAAGAAGCGGCGGTGCTGGCGGCGTACTACAGCAAGGCGCGCTCATCGGGCACCGTCGCGGTGGACTGGACGCGGCGCCGCTACGTCCGCAAACCGCGCGGCGCCCCGCCCGGACGCGTAAGCCTCGTCCAGGCCAAGACCATCTTCGTCGCCCCCGACGCCGCGCTGGAGGAACGTCTGCGCGTAGTCGAATGATCCCGCTCGAAGCACGACCAGAAAAACATCACACAGAGCCGCAGAGGCGCAGAGAAAGAACAACAGAAAGGGAGAAGGACCCGATCGCGGTCCTTCTCCCTTTTTCTCTCTGCGGCTCTGCGTCTCTGTGTGAGCCTTCTAGTTCTTTCTGGTGGATGAAAAAACGATCGGCCGCGGAGCAGTCCGCGGCCGATCGTTTTTCATCCACCAGAACCGCGGCTCAGGGCCCGAGCACGCTGGGGCTCTGCGGCTCCTGCTGCTCCTGCGGGCGCTGGCGCAGGCGCGGCTGCTGGCCGTAGTTGTACGTAAAGGTCAGGAACAGCGCCCGTCCGCCAAAGCTGCGCTCCGTGTACTGGTCGTACAGCGGGCTGCGGGTCTCCAGCGAAAAGCCCGACAGGTTGAACGGGTCCTGAAGGCGCAGACCAATGCTGCCGCGGTCGCCCATCACCTTCTGCCGGGCCGCCAGGTTCATGAACACCATGCGGCCCATGCGTCCCTGCTCCACGTCCATCGGCGCGCGGTAGAAGGCGAACGCCTGCACGTCGGTGCGCGGCGTGACCTGGTAGCTGCCGCTGATGCGCGCCGACCAGCCGAGCGCGTCGCTGTTCAGGTTGTCGCTTCCCGCGCCGCTGGCGTTGGTCACCTGGCGGAACGCGCTCACGCTGCCCAGCGCATTCAGCTTGCCCATGCGCACGGAGCCGTTCACGTCCATGCCGTACGAGTCGCTGGTGTCCAGGTTCTGAAACGTCACGCGCAGCGTGTCGCCGCGCACCTCGCGGATGCGGCGGATGGCGTTGTCCGTGCGGCGAAAGAACGGCGTCACCTGCATGGAGCCGGTCGGGAACGACCGCTGGTAGCCCAGCTCGAAGGCGTTGGTGAACTCCGCCTCCAGGTCCGGGTTGCCCTGAAAGATGTTGCGCGGGTCCTCGTTCACGGTGAACGGGTTCAGCAGCCGCGTGTCCGGGCGCTGAATGCGGCGCGAGTAGCTCAGGCGCACCTGCTGCTGGTCATCCACGTTCCACGCGGCCAGACCGCTGGGGAACCAGCTCAGGTAATCCTTGGGAAACGATTCTCCCGTGTTGCCCAGCGTGAACTCGCGGCTGGTGTACTCCGCGCGCAGGCCGCCCTGCACGTCCACCGGGCCGAAGCTGCGGCTGAGCACGCCGTACCCCGCGTTCACCGTTTCGTCGTACGAGAACACGCTGCGGCCGTTGGGCGTCCACGTGTCGGTGTCGTCGTTGAAGGCGCGCACCGCCTGGTCGTTATCCAGCAGGCGCAGCGTGCCCTTGTACCCGGTTTCCAGCTTGGCAACTTCACCCAGCGGACGGGTGTAGTCCAGCTGCGCGGTGTAGACGGTGGCGAGCGCCTCGGCGTCCTGCCCGGAGCGCACCAGTCCCACGGGCGCGCCGTCGGCGCTGGTCACCAGCCGCTCGTCGATGATGCTGGCGAAGTTGTTTTCAACGTGGTTGGCGCGCAGCTCGGCGTTCAGCTCGTGCCGCTGCGGCGTAATGGTGTGGCGAAAGGCCAGCGACCCGTCGACGGTGATGTCGTCGCTCTCGTTGTCCGTCAGCCCCTCCGTCTCCAGCAGCAGCGTCCCGCTGGGCGAGCGGCGGATGTAGTCGTTGTCGCTTCCGGCGTCAAACCCGCCCAGGCTGAACAGGCCGGAAGCGGACAGCACGTCGCGCTCGCCCAGCCGCAGGTCGGCATTGCCGTTCACCAGGTGCGACAGCGTGTTGAACTCGCCCAGGTTGTCCTGCCGCACCGTGTAGTCCACGATGCGGCTCACCGAGTCGGTGAACGAGTTCAGGGTGTTGAACCCCTCGTTCTGGCGCACGTCCCGGCGAAACCCGTAGCTGCCGAACAGCGTCAGCGGGCCCTGCTGGTATCCCACGTTGCCCGACGCGTTGTAGCGGCCGCCGGTGCCCACGCCCGTCTGCACGCCGTAGCTCAGCCCCAGGTCGGTGTTGGCCTTGAGGACGATGTTGATGATCCCCGCCATTCCTTCCGGCTCGTACTTGGCCGAGGGATTGGGAACCACTTCCACGTTCTGCACCACACCGGCGGGAAGCTGCTGCAGGAAGGTGGCGAGCTGGTCGCCGCGCATGGGGGTGGGACGCCCGTTGATCTGCACCGCCACGTTCTGGTTGCCGCGCAGGCTCACGTTGCCGTCCTGGTCCACCTCCACCGCGGGGATGTTGCGCAGCACGTCCACCGCGCTGCCGCCCGCCGTGGGCAGGTCCGCCGCGCGGTAGGTGTTGCGGTCCGGCGCCAGCCCGGTGCTCTGCGCCGTGGCCTCCACCGTTACGCCCTCCAGCAGCAGCGCGCCGCGCGACATGCGCACCGTGCCCACGTTGGCCACCGGCGACTGCGGGGTGATCTCCACCGCCGCCGTGGTCGTGGTGGCGTTGCCCAGCGAGCTCACCCGCAGAAAGTAGCGCCCGGGACGCAGCCCCTCCACGCGAAAGGCGCCGTTGGGCCGCGCCACCACGCCGGCCACCAGCGACGAGTCCGCCGCGCTGCGCACCGCCACCTGCGCGGAGGCCACCGGCTGTCCCTCGGCGTCCACGACGGTGCCGCTGATCGCGCCGCCCTGCTGCGCCGCGGCGCCCGGTGCGCCTCCCGCGGGGGGCGCGCCGGGGGGACGGGTCTGCGCGGACGCGGCGGTGGACGCGGTGATTACCGCGAGCAGGGCCGCGAGCGGGGTGCCAAGGAGCTTCATATCCATCCGTTGTACGGAAAGGTTCTGGTCAGGGTCGGTTGCCGGCCGTGCGCGCTGTACGGCCAGGGGTGCTAAAAGATTCACACCCCCCCGCGCGCCCTCGGCGGGCATGCTGATTGGACACCACAGGGGCCCAAACCGTTTGCCCGCGCGAAAAAAAAAGGAACATCCAGATCCAGTACCCCGGTCCGCCGATTTCCTTCCCCGCAACGGCCCACGAAAAAGCGCGGCGGGCCGTGAAGCCCGCCGCGCTCTTTCCTTCATCCGCCAAGGCGGTCGCGGCTCAGGCGGCGCGGGTGCGGCGGTCCCAGATGAAGAAGACGGGAATGCCCAGCAGCACCACCACCAGGCCGCTGAACGAGTATTCCGGCTTGGCCACCAGCAGGATCAGCGCGACGCCCAGCGCGGAAAGCATGTACAGCGCGGGAATCACGGGATAGCCGAACGCCTTGTACGGGCGCGGCAGGTCCGGCTGCTTCCGCCGCAGGGAGAACAGCGCCATCATCGTCAGCACGTAAAAGATGAGGGCGGCGAAGATCACGTAGTCCAGCAGCTGCCCGTAGGTGCCGGTCAGCGTCAGCAGGGCCGTCCACACGCCCTGCGCCACCAGCGCCCACGCCGGCACGTCGTTGCGGTTCACCGAGGCCGCGCGCGCAAAGAACAGCCCGTCGCGCGCCATAGCGAAGTACACCCGCGCTCCCGCCATGATCAGCCCGTTGATGCAGCCGAAGGTGCTCACCAGAATGGCGCCCGCCATCAGGTACTGCCCCACGGGGCCGAACATGTGCTCCAATGCCAGCGTGCCCACGCGGTCCTGCGGCGCGGTCTTGATCTGGTCCAGCGACAGCACCGACAGGTAGGCGATGTTGGCCAGCACGTACAGGACGGTCACCAGCCCGGTTCCCAGGGCCAGCGCCAGCGGCAGGTTGCGCTCCGGCCGCTTCACCTCGGCGGCGGCAAAGGTCACGTTGTTCCACGCATCCGACGAAAACAGCGACCCCACCATGGCCGAGCCGAAGGCGGTGATGATCAGCGGAATGGCGATGCCCAGCACGGTGACCTGCGTTCCCCCCGGCTGGCCGCTCCAGATGTTGCTCCAGTTGGCGGCGATGGCGTCGGCGTTGCGGCCGATGCTGATGCCCAGCAGGATGAGCGCCGCCAGCGCGCCCGTCTTGGCGATGGTGAGCGTGGTCTGAATCCACTTGGCCTCGCGCACGCCGCGCAGGTTCACCCACGTCAGCAGGGCGATGACCAGGATGGCCACCACGCGCTGCGGCGACAGGCCCAGCTGCGTGGCCTCCGTCGCGCCGGGCATCATCACGCTTCCCAGCGGCAGAAACACGTCCGGCGTCAGCCGCTCAAAGAACACGCCCAGGAAGCGCGCGAACGCCACCGCCACCGCGGCGATGGTCCCCGTCTGGATGACCAGGAACAGCGTCCACCCGTACAGAAAGCCGGGCATCCGTCCCAGCCCCTCGCGCAGGAACACGTACTGACCGCCGGCGCGCGGCATGGCGGCCGCCAGCTCGCCGTAGCTGAGCGCCGCGGCCAGCGTCATCAGCCCGCTGGCGATCCACACGGCCAGCAGCCCGCCCACGCTCCCCATGTTGCGGGCGATGTCGGCGGAAACGATGAAGATTCCCGACCCGATCATGGATCCCGCCACCAGCATCACCGCGTCCAGCAGCGAAAGGCCGCGGCGCAGTTCCGCGTCCGCGGCGGCCGGCGGCGCGCCGTGCGGGGGGATGTCCGTCGTTGTCATGAGGCTATGCGGGGGAAGGAACGTGCGCGCGCAGGCAGGGGGCCGGCGCGCAGGCGGAGGGAAGTACGGCACCAACATACGTCAGGACCACCGGAACGAAAGAGGCCCGGCCGGAAAAACCTTCCCGGCCGGGCCTCGTACCACGGGACGGCTCCGGTCAGCGGGCCGCCGCGTCCTGCGTCACCACCACCGGCGCGGCGGCCACGACGGCCGGCGCTTCCGTGGTCACCCGCGCTTCGGGGGCCACCACCGGCTCCTCGCCCACGGGGCGCACCGCGATGTGCGGCGCGATCACCAGCGACACGATGGACATCAGCTTGATCAGGATGTTCATCGACGGGCCGGAGGTGTCCTTGAAGGGATCGCCCACCGTGTCGCCCGTCACCGCCGCCTTGTGCTCGTTGCTGCCCTTGTAGTAGAGCTGCCCGTTGATGGTGGCGCCCTTCTCAAAGCTCTTCTTGGCGTTGTCCCACGCGCCGCCGGCGTTGCTCTGGAACATGGCCATCAGCACGCCGCTCACCGTGACGCCCGCCAGCAGGCCGCCCAGCACCTCGGGCCCCATGGTGAAGCCCACCACGATGGGGACGATGAGGGCGATGGCGCCCGGCAGCAGCATCTCGCGGATGGCGGCGCGGGTGCTGATGTCCACGCACTTGCCGTACTCCGGCTCGCCGGTGCCTTCCATGATCCCGGGAATCTCCCGGAACTGGCGGCGCACCTCTTCCACCATGGCCATGGCCGCGCGGCCCACCGCGGCGATGGCGAGCGACGAGAAGATGAAGGGGATCATGGCGCCCACGAACAGCCCGCCCAGCACCCGGGCGTTGCTGATGTCGATGACGTCGATCCCCGAAATCCCCATGAACGCCGCGAACAGCGCCAGCGCGGTGAGCGCCGCCGAGGCGATGGCGAAGCCCTTGCCCGTGGCCGCCGTCGTGTTGCCCACGGCATCCAGGATGTCCGTGCGCTCGCGCACTTCGGGGGGCAGATCGCTCATTTCCGCGATGCCGCCCGCGTTGTCGGCGATGGGGCCGAAGGCGTCGATGGCCAGCTGCATGGCCGTGGTGGCCATCATCCCCGCCGCGGCGATCGCCACGCCGTACAGCCCGGCGAACTCGAAGCTGGCGATGATGCCGGCGGCCAGCACCAGGATCGGCAGGGTCGTGCTTTCCATCCCCACCGCCAGGCCGCCGATGACGTTCGTCGCATGGCCCGTGGACGACTGCTGCACGATGCTCTGCACCGGGCGGCGGCCCATGGCCGTGTAGTACTCGGTGATGATGCTCATCAGCGTGCCGACCGCGAGGCCCACCGCCACGGCGCCGAACACGCCCATGGGCCCGAAGGCCACCGAACCCGTGCGCCCCATCTGCAGCGTCTCGGGGAGCATCCAGCGGATCACGAAGAACGAGCCCACCGCCGTGAGGGCGATGGAGACCCAGTTGCCCAGGTTGAGCGCGCCCTGAACGTTGCCGCCCTCCTTGACGCGCACCATCAGGATGCCGATGAGCGAGAACAGAATGCCCAGCCCGGCGATCACCATCGGCAGCAGGATGGGGCTCATGCCGCCAAAGTTGTCGCCCGTGGCGACGACTTCGCGGCCCAGCACCATGGTGGCCAGAATGGTGGCCACGTAGCTGCCGAACAGGTCGGCGCCCATGCCCGCCACGTCGCCCACGTTGTCGCCCACGTTGTCGGCGATGGTGGCCGGGTTGCGCGGGTCGTCCTCGGGAATGCCCGCCTCAACCTTGCCCACCAGGTCGGCGCCCACGTCGGCCGCCTTGGTGTAGATGCCGCCGCCCACGCGGGCAAAGAGCGCGATACTCTCGGCGCCCAGCGAAAAGCCGGTCAGCACTTCCAGCGCCCGCTCCATCTCCGGTCCGTTGGGCGAGCCGCCGTGCACGAACATCTGGTAGAACAGGATGAACAGCCCGCCCAGCCCCAGCACCGCCAGGCCGGCCACGCCCATTCCCATCACCGAGCCGCCGGCGAACGACACTTCCAGCGCGCGGGACAGCGAGGTGCGCGCGGCCTGGGCGGTGCGCACGTTGGCCTTGGTGGCGATGCGCATGCCGATGAAGCCGGCGAGCGCCGAAAACACGGCGCCCAGCAGGAACGCGCCGATGATGGCGGGATGCGAGCGCTCGTCCGCCAGGCTCAGGTAGCCCAGGAACAGGCAGGCGATCACCGCGAACACGGCGAGCACTCTGTACTCGGCCTTGAGGAAGGCGAGCGCGCCGTCGGCGATGTGGCCGGCGATGGTGCTCATGCGCTCGTTGCCGGGGTCCTGCCGCGTCACCCAGGCGGAACGCCACAGGGTGTACAGCAGGGCCAGCACCCCGAACACGGGTACAGCGTAAGCGATCGGATGCATTGTGGGAGGTTTGGAGGCTCTGCGAAAAAAGGAGGCGCCCGCTCATGCCCCCGGCCGTTCCGCCAGGGCGGAACCGGGGGCACCGGGCGCGGGCGCCGTCGCGCGCGCGGTAGGATCGCGCATGCGGGACGATAACGCAAGCGTGGCGACGGGGGCGCACCCCCATCGCCGCGCCGTCAGGCGTGCAGCGGCTCCGGCGGCCCGGCGATGGTTTCCACCTCTTCGGGCGTCAGGTCCGGCGGGGGCGCGTCCGGGTGGAAGTCGTTTTCCCACCGCGCCATCACCACCGTCGCCAGGCAGTTGCCCACCAGGTTCACCGTGGTGCGCGCCATGTCCATCAGCTCGTCCACGCCCAGAATGAGCGCCACGGCCTCCAGCGGCAGGCCGAAGCTGGCCAGCGTGCCGGACAGAATCACCAGCGACGCGCGGGGCACCGCCGCCACGCCCTTGCTGGTGAGCATCAGGGTGAGCATCATCGTAAGCTGATGCCCCAGCGTCAGGTGCACGCCCGCGGCCTGCGCGGCGAAGATGGACGCGACGGCCAGGTACAGCGTGGTTCCATCCAGGTTGAAGCTGTACCCGGTGGGCATCACGAAGGCCACGATGCGGCGGGGAACGCCGATGGCCTCCATGGCCTGCATGGCCCGGGGCAGCGCCGCCTCGGACGAGGTGGTGCTGAAGGCGATGAGCGCCGGGTCCTTTACCGCGCGCAGAAAGCGGCGCAGGGGAACGCGCGCGATCAGCGCCACGGGAAGCAGAACCAGCAGCCCGAACACCACCAGCGCGCCGTACAGCGTAAGGATCAGCACGCCCAGGTTCTTGAGCACCCCCAGCCCGCTGTGCCCCACCGTCACCGCGATGGCCGCGCCGATGCCGATGGGCGCGTACTTCATCACGTAGCCGGTGAACTTGAACATCGTCTCCGTCAGCCCCTCCAGCACGCCCAGCACGGCGGCCTTGGGGGCGCCGCGCACCTGCGAAAGGCCCACGGCGAAGAGGATGGACCAGAAGACGATCTGCAGCACCTCGTTGTTGGCCATCGCCTCCACCACGCTGGTGGGAACGACGTGCTCCAGAAAGGTGCTGGGCGTAAGGCCCTTGGCCGTCTGCCCCAGCTGCTGGCCGGTCGTGGCGCTGGCGCCGGAAAGGGTGACGCCCACTCCCGGCTTGGTGAGGTTCACGGCGGCGAGGCCGATGAACAGCGCCAGAGTGGTGACGATTTCGAAGTAGATGATGGACTTGAAGGCGAGCCGGCCCACGCGCTTCATGTCGTCGCCGTGGCCGGCGATGCCGATGACCAGGGTGCCGAAGATGATGGGCGCGATGACCGACTTGATCATCCGCAGGAACACCGTCGACAGCGGCTTGAGCGACTGCGAGAATGCCGGAAAAAAGTTACCGATCAGCACGCCGATGACCATGGACAGCAGGATCATCATCGTGAGGGACGGAGTTCTGCGTCTCGCCATCGCTGCTCTGACTTGTGTTGCGGGGGCCGCTCCGGAGGCTGGGAGCCCGGGGCGGACGGGCGGGCCGGAACAGCCCGCAGGAGATCAGGAAACCGCGTAAGATGCCGCCCCGCCCACCCTCCGTCAACCAGCGCCCGCCCCGTCCTCCGCCGGACGTTTGCCCGCGCGCCTCCCGGCCTGCGCGTCTCGCCGGCCCCCGAAGCGCTCCATCGCTCCCGTCCGGCCTTTTCATCCCCTCCCGCCAGCGGCTCCCGCGGACCCGGGCGGAGCACGAGAAAGCGGGCGCGAGGCGGAATATCTCCCGCGCCTCGCGCCCGCCGATCCAACTCCTGGCCGCCCGCAGACCGTCGACCCCGCCAGCCCGTCTTCTCTCTTCCCTGCCCTTATTCAGTTCCTCGCCCGCGCCGCTTCCGTCGTCCGCGCCATCCGCCGCGCGGGCACCGGGACGACATCCGCGCCCGCCGCCGCGCCGCTGGAGAGCGCCGCGACGGGTCCGCCGTCGAACGTGACGTCCGCGACGCGGATGGCGCCCGCGTCCAGCAGCCGCTCCTCTGCCTCGCTGTGATAGGGCGCCACGTGGCAGACGCCGTCCATCAGGTAGATGCCGCAGGGCAGAAGGGTGCCGCGGGCCGCACGCCGGGCGCGGACCCGCTCTTCGTAGTGGGAGGGAAACTCGTCGCCGTCCAGCAGTTCAGAACGCATGTCAGTCCGTCCTTCGGTCCATGCGCGCGGGCCCGGCCTGTTCCCGGCCCGCCGCGCTCGATCTGTGGTACGCTGAACGGCGCCGATGGTGCCCGGCGGTGGGTGATATCCGGCGTTGTTGACGGTGGAGCGGTGATTCGTACGTGAGGACGATCACGGGACGAGGAGGCCGCAACCGCAACTCGACTTGCTCCGGATGGTGCCGCTCGCGAGGAGAGGCCCCTCTCCCCGGCCCTCTCCCCCGCTCCGCGGGAGAAAGGGAGACTTCAGCACGGAGGCCGGGTTGCGGCTCGGGCAGGCGGACATCGTGCACGGCGGTTGAAACCGCGCCTCGAAAAACTCCAAGTCCGCCTGCGCGGACTGCAGCGGGGTTGGATCGTGTGCTCCGGAGGGTTTGGCTCGGCCGCAGGCAGCCCTCACCCCCCGGCCCCCTCTCCCGCAAGCGGGAGAGGGGGAGACCTCAGCGCGGGCACTGTCGGTAGTGGGGACCGGCCACACTCGCCCGGCGGTTGAGACCGCGGCGCGAAACACGATGTCCGCCTTCGCGGACTGCGGGCGCACCCTCCGCACGGGTCAAACGCAGTTGAAGCCCCGAACGGCGCCTGTGGGCGACGTGTCGGAGGTTCCCGCAGTTTGAGCGGCGGATTCATTCGCTCTTGTGCGGGGAGGGTGGGCGAGTAGTACGAGCCCGGGTGGGGGCCGCCCTGAACCTCGCCGCGGTCAGCAACCACATCGAAACCAGAAGCCCCTCCCCGCATCGATCGCGGAGAGGGGCTCGGTCATCCATCAACGTCCACCGGCGGGTCAGCGCTCGCGGTAGATGTTGCGCGAGAGCCAGTCGGCCAACTGCACGAACATCCGTTCGTCCTTGCGGATGAACTGCACGCCGTGGCAGGCCACCTCTTCCGGAATCTCCGTCTGGTGCGTCGCGCTCACGAACACGGCGGGAACGCGCGCAAACTCCGGAATCTCACGGACCTCGCGGCAGCTCTGGTAGCCATCGCGCCCGGGCATGTCCACGTCCAGCACCAGCCCGTCCGCGTGCGCGGAGGGCGTGGATGCCCACGAGAGCAGTTCATCGCCGCTGGCAAAGCAGAGCACGCGGTAGCCCTGGTGCTGCAGCCACGCCGACATCAGTTCGGCGTGAAGCTCGTCGTCGTCGGCGAGGGCGAGAGTTTGTTGATGCATCATGCGGGGGACTGCCGGGTTCACGGGTGCGCCCGTAAACAGAGGCAAGGTTCGGCCCAGCGCGCGGCGCCGCTCCCAAACCGTCGCGGCGCAACGGGTTGTAGACGGGCCCGGGCATGCGCCGCCCCCAAACGCGCGTTCCCGGACGGGAACAGCTTTCCCATTCGGGAACTTGTTTCCCTACCGCTCGGGAAGTTCGGCGCGCAGGCGGTCCATCAGCACGGCGACGGCGGCCTCCGCGTCCCCGCCGCCCAGCGCGTGCTCCGCGGCGTCGCCCAGCCGGGCCAGCGCGTCGAACCCGTACCCCGCCGCCGCGCCGCGCAATTTGTGCAGTTCGCGGCGCAGCGCCTCACCATCTTCCGCCGCCACCGCCCGCTCAATCTCCCGCAGCCGCGCCTCCAGCCCCTCCTGAAAGCGCTGGCGCAGCGGGGCCAGAAAGTCGTCCTCCTCGTGCGGGGCGGCCGCGTCCGCCAGCAGCGTGCGGCCCACGCTTTCCAGCAGCACGTCCGCCTCCACCGGCTTGGTGATGCGCCCCGCGAACCCCGGCGGGTCCGGATCGGAGAGCGCGCCGGCGGTAAAGGACAGCACGGGGACGTGCGCCAGGCCGTCGTGCCCGCGCAGTTCCGCCAGCACGTCCGCGCCGGACCGGCCGCCCAGGTGCAGGTCCAGCAGCACGACCGCGGGCCGCGCATCCGCCAGCCGCATCCCCACACCGGGCGTGCCGTCGTCCGCCGCCACGCCGTATCCGCCCCGGCTCAGGATGGCCCCGGCGTAGGCGCGGATGTCGGCGTCGTCATCCACCACCGCCACCACCTGCCCCGCGCCGCGGGCGGGCGCCGGTTCCGCCCGGGCCGGCCGCACGCGCGAAAGCTCCCGCTCCGTGGCGGCGCGCAGCGCGATCCAGAACGTGCTTCCCTCCCCCGGCGCGGAGCGCACGCCGATGCGCCCGCCCATGGCCTCCGTCAGCATCCGCGACAGCGCCAGCCCCAGCCCCGCGCCGCTCACCCGCAGCCCGGGCGGGTTCACGCGCGAAAACTCGATGAAGAGCCGCGCCTGGTCGTCGGGGGTGATGCCCGGTCCGGGATCGGACACCTCGATGCGCACCTCTCCCGCCTCCTCGCGGATGCGGACATCGATGCGCGAGCCCGGGGGCGAGTACTTGACCGCGTTCTCCAGCAGGTTGAAGAGCACCTGCCGCAACCGTCCCGAATCCGCCAGCACCGGCACGGTGTCGCCGCCGTCCAGGACGATCTCCGCGCCGTGCTCGTCCGCCAGCGGCCCGATGGAGGCGATCACCGACGCCGCCACGTCCGCCGGGCGCAGGGGAACCAGCGTGACCTCCAGCGCCCCCGCCTCGACCTTGCTGATGTTCAGCAGGTCGTTCACGACGTGCAGCAGGTGCCGCGAGTTGCGCAGCACGATGGCGAGGTACTCCGTGCGTTCCGCGGCGGAAAGCGTGTCTGCCTCGCGCTCCAGCAGCGACGTGAATCCGATGATGGAGCTCAGCGGCGTGCGGAACTCGTGGCTCACGTGGCGGATGAAGCGGCTCTTGTGCGCGCTTCCGCGCTCCGCGTCGGCCACGCGCAGCCGCAGCTCGGCGATCTCCTCCTCCAGCCGCGCGACGCGGTCCCCGCCGGCCTCGCCCCCGTCCAGAACCGCCACCTATTCGCGCCCCGTCAGCAGGCCGTGCTGCTTGCGCCGCTGCCACAGCACCTTGCGCGACACGCCCAGCTGCTCGGCGGCCGCCTGCACGTTGCCGTCCAGCTGCTTGAGCGTCGCCTCGATGTAGCGCGACTCCACCTCGTCCAGCGTGAGCCCGCGGGGGAGGGTGAGCATGTCCGCCCCGGCCGACACGCCGGGCATCACCGCGGGGGCCAGATCCACGATTCGCAGCGAGGGACCCTGCGAAAAGATCATCGACCGCTCCACCACGTTGCGCAGCTCGCGGGCGTTGCCGGGCCACTCGTAGCGCTGCAGCCGCTCCTCGCCGTCCGCCTCGATCACCGGCAGCGGCTTGGCGAAGTACTCCGCCGCGCGCTTCACGAAGTGGCGGGCGATCTCGGGAATGTCGCTGCGGATGGCGCGCAGGGGGGGCAGCACCTGCGACGCCACGTTCAGCCGGTAGTACAGGTCCTCGCGAAACGTCCCGCGCGCCACCTCGCCCGCCAGGTCCACGTTGGTCGCCGCCACGACGCGCAGGGTGACGGACTGCTCGCGGGTGCTCCCCAGGCGGCGGAACGAGCGCGACTCCAGAAAGCTGAGCAGCTTGGCCTGAAGCTCCGGCGCCATGGTGCCGATCTCATCCAGAAACAGCGTTCCGCCGTCCGCCACCTCCACCAGCCCCTTCTTGGCCTGCCGGGCGTCGGTGAACGCGCCCTTCTCGTAGCCGAACAGCTCCGCTTCCAGCAGGCTGGCGGGGAGCGCGGCGCAGTTCACCTCCACGAAGCGGTACCCCGCGGCGCGGCTGGCCGTGTGAATGCCGCGCGCCACCAGGTTCTTGCCCGTTCCGGACTCGCCCAGCAGCAGCGCCGACACCTGCGGCACCGAGCCCACGCTGGTGATGAAGGCGCGCACCTGCTGCATCAGCGGGTGCTTTCCGATGATGGCGTGGGGATCGAACTTGGCCTGGGTGAAGTTCTGGAGCAGCGCCTCCTTGGGCGCCTGCTCCAGCGCCCGCCGGATGCGCGTTTCCAGACCGCGCGGCTCGATGGGCTTGGTGACGAAGTCCGTGGCGCCCGCCTCCAGCGCCCGCTCCGCGTCCCCTTCCGTCCCGCGCGCCGTGGCGATGATGACGGGAACGGTTCGGTTCAGCTCGCGCACGCGGCGCACGAAGCTGATGCCGTCCAGTTCCGGCATCACCAGGTCGCAGACGATGGCGTCCGGCGGGTCGGCGCGCAGCTCCTCCAGCGCGCGGTCCGCCCGCGTAAAGCCCTTGGTGATGAACTGGCGCCCGCGCTCCAGCTGCGCGGTCACCAGCGCCACCTGGTCCGGGTCGTCGTCGATGATGAAGACGGTGGGATTCATCCGGTGCGTACGAGTGCGGTCGGGATCAGGAGAGGCGGATCAGGAGGGGTCGCCGGGCGCCTCCACGCGCTCCCAGCGGTCAGCGTCGCGCACCTTGTACTTGGCCAGCGTGCGGGCCGCGGCGTCGCTCAGGTCGATCCCCAGCTGGTTGGCCAGGACGACGACCACGAACAGGATGTCGCCCAGTTCCAGCGCGATGTCGCCCTCCGGCTCGTCCGCCTTCTTGGTCTTGAGCCCGTGCGCGTGGTTGATCTCGCGCGCCAGTTCGCCCACCTCTTCCGTGAGCCGCGCCAGGTTCACCAGAGGCGGAAAGTAGCCTTCCTTGAACTGGCTGATGTAGGCGTCTACCTGCTGCTGGATGTCGCGAAGATCCATGAGGCCCGTCAGGTCGTTTGCGGTCTTGGGATGACGGACAAGGTACTGATGTTCCCAAATGGAAACAAGACGCGGCCGATGCAGACGGGCACATCGGCGCGGGACTGCGACGGGCACATGGTTCGGAACGCAGGCGGGAATGCACGGAAGCACCGGCCCCGTGCATTCCCGCCTGCTTATCCGCCTGCTCATCCGCCTGCCTGATCCGCCTGCCTTATCCGCGGGCCAGCGCCGCCTTCAGCGCCAGCCGCGCGGGTGTCATTCCCGAAGGCTCGAAGCGCACGTTGCTGAACCCGTTCTCGTAGGCCGCCGGGGGGAGCGGGGTGCCGTCCGAGCGGAACACCTGGATCAGGCTCTGGCCCTGCCACACGGAGGTGATTTCCTGCGAGGGAAAGTTCAGGCTCACCGAGGTGACGACCTCGGTGCTGTTCGTGGCGCTCGTGGACGTTTCAAGCCGCAGTTCCTCCGTCATGGAAACTGTGACGCCCACGGAAACCCCGCCGTATGCCGCACCGAACTCCGCCCCCACGGTCATCGAGGTGGTCTGGGCGAAGCTGCTCGCGTTCGTCTGCGACATGCCGACGCTTTCCGCCACCGTGAGCGTGCCGCCCGCCGGGGTGGGCACGATCATCGTGCACTTCCAGAAAGGCTCGCTCGCCACGTAGTAGAAGGGGGAGAGAACCGCCTGCTGAGTGAAGCTGTCGGCGGGAACGGCCGTGTACGGCACGACGACCAGCGTATCCCGGAGCCCGCAATCCGTCGTATCACCCGCCTCCGTAATGCCGTCCACGTACGTGGGTTCGGGAACCGCGACCGGTGTCACGCTGAGCGTGGCCTGCGTTCCCACCAGCGCGTAGGGCGTGTTGCCGGCCTGCGCGCTCAGCAGGGTGGGCGGCAGGATGAGAATGCCGCCCAGGGGCGCGATCTCCGGCGAGGCGCTGGTGAAGCAGGGCTGGTTGAGGTTGCCGTCGTGGTCCCAATTCGCGCCGGAGTCGTCCCACGCGGTAGCCGCCGACACCTGGAGCGCGTACTCCTGCTTGATGCACCAGTAGTTGGCGCCGGTGGGCGCGATGTCGCCGCTGTTGGTGAAGCAGATCCCCACGGCGACGTAGCCGTCGGGCGCGACGGGCTCCCAGTAGACCACGTCCCGATCATCTCCGGACCCCTTGTCGTCCAGGAGCCAGGTGAAGCCGGTGGGATGCGCAAAGGCGTCCGGGTCGGTGCCGGGCGCAAAGAACAGGACACCCGGGGAGGGGCTACCCGCCGGCACCGCCACAATGTCACCCAGCGGCAGCCATCCTCCGCTGGGAGCCGTGCCCTGGAACTGGTAGAAGGTGATGGTCGTATCGCCCCCGCCGTCATAGATGTCGACGAAGTTCCCCGCCGTCGGCACCACCAGCGCGTGGAACGCCCCGAAGTCCACGCCGTCGACTGTGGGGTTGGCCGCAGTGATCGCGGTCTGCACCGCTTGGATAGCGGCGGCGTTCGGCGCGGGCGCGGCGGCGGTCTCGTCGGCCATCTTCAGGGCGGAGCCGTTGCCGTTGCCGTAGTCGCGCGTCCAGATGGTGGCGTTGCTCCACAGGATCTTGCTGTTGTCCACGGACAGCACGCCCGTGTACGGCGCGTCGTCCGTGAAGTCTGCGTAGATCACCGGCGCGCCGACCGTCACGGCGGAGCCGCTGGCGGAGGGGCGGCCGGATCCCGGCATGGCGATGTTGACGAGCTCGGCCCGCGAACTGATGGTGGCCGTACCGCCGTTCCAGCTGCCGTCGAAAGGAGTGCTCATGGTGTTCTCCGTATGCGTTCGTGATGAATGGAAGCGCGGGCGGAGTGTCCGCCCGGTGCGTCGGTGCCGTTCTGCCGCGGGCGGGGCGGAGCCCGTGATCTCGTGCGCATGACCTGCAAGGGATGGCGAGGATGAAAAGGGGCGGCATTCGTCCCTCCACCGGCCGGGAAACGCTTGCGGCGTCCCGATCCGCGAAGACATTATGGCGGCATGAGATCAACGCGGTTTCATGCTCTCCATCATCCCGCAGGTTGAAGCGCCAAGATGCCCCCGACATTTCGTCTGGATCTGCTCGGAGATCCCGCGTTTTCCGGCCCGGGCGGGCCCGTGCGCGGGCGCGCCGCGCACAAGCGAAGGGTGGCGCTGCTGGCCGTGCTGGCGGTGGCGCGGGGGCGCCCCGTGGGGCGCGAGCGGCTGATCGGCCTGCTGTGGCCGGAACTCACCACCGACGCCGCCCGGCACAATCTGTCCGAGTCGCTGTACGTGCTGCGAAAGGAGCTGGGAGAGGGGAGCGTGTCCGCCGCCTCCGCGGGAGACGTAGCGCTCAACCCCGAGGTTGTGGCCACGGACGTGGCCGAATTCCAGGACCGGCTGGACGCCGGAGACGCCGAGGGTGCGGCGGCACTCTACCGCGGCCCGCTGCTGGACGGCTTCTACGTGTCCGAGGCGCCGGAATTCGAGCGGTGGGTGGATGGCGAGCGCGATCGCCTGGCGCGCGCCTTTGCCGCGGCGCTCGAGGGGCTGGCGCAGGCGGCGGAGGCCGAGGGAAGCGCCATTCGCGCGGTGGACTGGTGGCGGCGTTTGGCGGCGCACGACCCGTTCAGTTCGCGCACGGCGCTGCGGCTGGTCCGCGCGCTGGACGCCGCGGGGGAGCGCCCCTCCGCCCTGCGCGCCGCGGAGGCGCACGCCGCGCTGCTGCGCGAGGAACTGGGGGTGGAGCCGGACCCGGACCTGCTGGCGCTGGTCGCGCGCCTGCGCGCCGATCCCCCGCGCGCCGCCGCGCCCCTTCCCGCCCTGGAGCGGGACCCGGCCCCGGAACCCGCGGCCGTCGAGCCGACGCGGATCACGCCGCCGCCTTCCCTCGCGCAGGGGGAGACCGCGCTCCCCATCCCCGGTCCGGCGGAGCGGAACGCCCCTCCCTCCGCTCCCCTCGGGCCGCCTCGCGGTGAAACCGGCCCAAAGACGGAAAACGCCGCCCGCACGAATGCGGACGGCGCGATCCATCATCCTCCTCTGCTTCCCGCCGTCGTTTCCGCCGACATCCCCGCGCTGGCCCCCGTCGCGGCGCCGGTCCCCCTCACGGCACCGGCCCTCGTCGCGGCACCGCCGCCATCCCAGCCCGCACGGCGGGCCGGGATGGCCCGGCGCCGGGACAGCCTTCCCGTCGCGGCGGCGGGCGGGGTGCTGCTCGGCCTTCTGCTCTCGTTCCTGGCCGGCTGGGACGTGCAGCGCCCGCCGGAGCCCGAATCGCGCTACGACCCGCGGCGGATCGCCGTCCTGTACTTTGAGGACCTGAGCCCCGGCGGCGAACTGCGCTACCTGGCCGCGGGCCTGACGGAGAGGCTGATCCACGAACTCGGACAGGTGCCGGTGCTGGACGTGGTCTCGCGCGGCGGGGTGCGCGCGTACCGCGGGCGTTCCGTGCGCCCGGACAGCATCGCCGCCCAGCTGCGCGCGGGAAGCGTGGTGGAGGGAACGCTGCAGCGCTCCGGCGACAGCGTGTGGGTCACCGTGGCGCTGGTGGACGCCAACACGCAGCGGCAGCTGCAGAGCCGGGTGGTCGGTCGGCCCATGGGCGATGTGGTGGCGCTGGAGCGCGCCGTGGCGGCGGAAGTGTCCGCGGCACTGCGCATCCGGCTGGGGCGGGAGGTGCGCCTGCACGCGGCCGCGCGCGAAACGGAGAGCGCCGAGGCACGGGAGGCGGTGCTGATGGCGGAGCAGCTTCGCCGCGACGCACGGGAGATGGCGGGCGGGGGCGACACGCTGGACGGAACCTCGGCCGCGCGCCTGCTGCAGCGGGCGGATTCACTGCTGGAGCGCGCCCACGCCGCCGATCGGGGGTGGGATGCACCCATCCTTCTGCGGGGATGGGTGGACGTGGACCGCGCCACCCTGGCGCGCGGCGCGGCCCGGCAGGCGCGGCTCCGCTCCGCGGCCACGCGCGGCGCTGGCGTACTGGCGGGGGAAAACGCCCCGGCCGGGGCGCTGGAACTGCGCGGCACGGCGCTCTACCGGCTGGCGCTGGACGAGCGCGACACCGTGGGGCAGCGGGTGCGGCTGGACTCGGCGGAGCAGGACCTGCGCGCCGGCGTGGCCGCGGAGCCGGCGCGGGCCAGCGCGTGGAGCACGCTCAGCCAGCTGCTCCGCATCCGCGGACGCCTGGCGGAAAGCGACGTCGCCGCCCGCCGCGCCCTGGCGGAGGACGCCTACCTGGAAGACGCGGCCGACATCCGCCACCGTCTGTTCTTCAGCGCCCTGTGGCGGGCGGACTACGCCGGGGCGCGGGAGGAATGCGAAACCGGCCGCGCGCAGTTCGCGGACGACTGGCGCTTTACGGAGTGCCGGCTGACGCTGCTGCGCAACGACCGATCCCGGCGCGCGGACCCCGCCGCGGCGTGGCGCCTGGTGGCGGAGCTGGACAGGCTGGATCCGCCGGCGCGTGCCCGGGCGCAGGGCCGCTTCTACGGCCCCGTCTACCGGCGGATGGTGGCGGCCGCGGTGAGCGCGCGGGCGGGAGACACCGACAGCGCCCGGGCTGTGGCGGCCCGGGCGCGAAGGGAAGCGGGCGCGGACCCCGGCCTGGGGTTCTCGCTGGACTACGACGAGGCCTGGGTGCGCCTGGCGCTGGGTGACACCGCCGGCGCCCGCGCACTGACCGCCCGGATGGGGGCCGCGCGCCCGGATCTGCGCGCCTACCTGGAGCGCGACCCGCTCATCCGGGAGCTCGGCGCGCCCTAGCGGGGCGTCCGCAGCCGCAGGCGCTCCACCCCGCGGCTCGTCAGCACGGCCAGGTGCGGCACGTGGCGCGCCTCCCCCGGTGTGTCGGTGAGGGGGACGTACTCGGAACTGGGCAGGTGCGCCACGGCGAACGAATCCCCCGGCTCGTCGTCGCTGCGGGATTCCATCAGCACATTCAGAACGTGCCGGGCGTATTCCGCGCCCCGGTCGCCGTAGACCGAGACGTAGTAGGGCGCCAGGAACTTCTCAATGGCCGACACGCTCCAGAACACCGCGTCCGCCTTGAACGGGCCGGCCTGCGCCGGGTGGGGAAACTCCGGGGAGGGGCGCACATTCACCTTCATCAGGTTGATGGAGGTGGCGCCGTCGCCGATGCTCGCCTTCCTTACGCGGGTGGGGGGATCGTTGGTGGCTCCGCAGAAGATGACGACGTTGTCCGGGCCCTCCACCACCTTTTGCGTAGTCCAGCTGTACCGCACCGGCTCTCCCCACACGGTGAAGTACAGGTCCTGGTTGCGCAGGCCGCTGGCGGTTTCGGCGATGTCGCGAAGAATCTGAAAGGTGACGTGGGGCTTGGGCATGGCGGCTCCAGTGGACGGGTGGATGCAGGGCGCGGGATCGCGCGCCGGGTACCGGGAACAACGTAGCCCGCGCCCATCAACCCGCTCTCAGCGCCTGGGTTGATCCCCGCCCGGGCCGTCCGTCGAGGTCGGTTGATCGGTCACGGTCGATCGGTCAAGTCGGATCGTCTACGGTCGGATCGGTCCGGGTGGTCCCACGCGGTTGATCGATAACGGTCGATGATTCACGACGATTACTCACCATTGCTCACGAACGGTCGATCCGCCGCAGTCGATCCGCCGCGGGTTCCCGGTCGAGAATCCCCGCCGGCTCCGTTGTATCCGCCGCCGCCGCGCCCTACATTCCCGGCGACCGCCATCCACCCGTCCCGCACGCCCGTACAGGCCATCAAAGGTGAGCGAAAATCAGCCTCGCGTCGGCATCATCATGGGCAGCCGCTCGGACCGCGACACCATGCAGGAAGCCGCGCGCATCCTTGAGGAACTCGGCATCGCGTACGAGATGCAGGTCGTTTCCGCCCACCGCACGCCCGACCTCATGTTCCGCTACGCCGAACAGGCGGAGGAGCGCGGCATCGAAGTCATCATCGCCGGCGCGGGGGGCGCGGCGCACCTGCCGGGAATGACGGCCGCCAAGACCACGCTTCCCGTCATCGGCGTTCCCGTCCTGTCGTCCACGCTCAACGGCATCGACTCGCTTCTTTCCATCGTGCAGATGCCGCGCGGCGTTCCCGTGGCCACGGTGGCGATCGGCAAGGCGGGGGCGGCCAACGCGGGCCTGCTCGCCGCGCGCATCCTGGGGAGCCGCGATCCGGAACTGCGGGCGAAGCTCAAGGCGTTTGCCGCGCGGATGGCGGAAGACGCGCTGCGCACCGAAGGGGAGAGCCAGGGATGACCGGACGAGACGCCACGGCCCCTTTTCTTCCCGGCGCCACCATCGGCATGGTGGGCGGCGGGCAGCTGGGCCGCATGTTCGCGCTGGAGGCGCGGCGGATGGGCTACCGCTTGATCGTGCTGGATCCGGGAGAGGACACGCCCGCCGCGCAGTTCTGCGACGGCCACATCCGCGCGCCGTTCGAGGACCTGAACGCCTGCCTGGAGCTGGCCCGCCGCTCGGACCTGGTCACGCTGGAGTGGGAGAACGCGGACGTGGCCACGCTGCGCGAGATGGAGCGCATCGTTCCCGTGCGCCCCGGGCCGGCCGTGCTGGAGGTGGCGCAGCACCGCGTGCGCGAAAAGGACGCGGCGCGGAGCCTGGGCGTCCTCACCGCGGAGTACCGCGCCGTGAGCACGCGGGCGGAGCTGGACGAGGCGCTGCGCGAGGTGGGCGCGCCGGCGATCCTCAAGACCGCGCGCATGGGCTACGACGGTAAGGGGCAGGCGACCCTTCGCGACGCGTCGGACGCGGACGCGGCGTGGGCGGCGTTAAGCGCGCAGGGAGACGAGTTCATCCTGGAAGCGCGCGTCCCCTTCCGCATGGAAGTGTCCGTCATCTGCGCGCGGTCGGCCAGCGGAGAGACGGCGTGCTTTCCCGTGGCGGAAAACGAGCACCGCAACGGCATCCTGCACCTGACGCGCTGCCCGGCGCGCGTCCCCCCAGCCGTCGCGGAGCAGGCGATCGCCGTCGCGCGCACGCTGGCGGAGGGGCTGGGCGTCATCGGCCTGCTGGCGGTGGAGATGTTCGTGGACGCGGACGGGCGCATTCTGATGAACGAGATCGCCCCGCGGCCGCACAACTCCGGGCACCACACGCTGGAAGCCTGCGGCGTGTCTCAGTTTGAGCAGCAGCTGCGCGCGGTGTGCGGGCTGCCGCTGGGCTCCCCCGCCCTGCTGCGCCCCGCCGCCATGGTGAACCTGATGGGCGAGGACGCGGGCACCGGGCTGGGCCGTCCCGGCGCGGCGGACGCGCTGGCGGTGCCGGAGACGGCGCTGCACCTGTACGGCAAGGCGTCCGCGCGCCCCGGCCGCAAGATGGGACACCTGACCTCTCTGGGTGACGACGCCGATGCCGCCGCCGAGCGTGCATTGCGGGCGTGGACGGCGATGTCGGACCCGCGGTGAACGCGGCCCTTGCGCCCACCGGCAACCCGTCGCCATAGTAGGATCACACCGAAAAAACACCCGTCTCACGCTCCACTCCACCCCAGCCGCGGCGCCGCCTTCCGGGCATGTCATCGGGCGCCGCAGATGTCCCGGGGAGGCCGCGATTCGCGGCGGCGCGGATTGAAACAAAATCCGCCATCCCGGCGTAAACACACATAGCGAAATGGCTTCGCGGTGGCGCCAGATGATGGCCCGGCGATTGCCCTTTCACACGGCAGGACTGAGCCTGGGGGAGGAAACGATGATCCTTCACTGCAATTTCGAAGAGCTGCGCGCGCTGGCCTCGGCGGGTGAGGCGGTGGTGGCCGCGGCGGAGGGCGAAAGCCAGTCGGGTGCCGTTCAGGCCCCGGCCGAGGGGATCGCCCGCATAGAGATGCTGCTGCCCCGCCTTACGGGCGACTTCAGCATCGATACGCTTCAGGACCAGCGCCGGGTGCGCGCGGCCGTCGGCCTCATCTGCGACGATCTGCGCGGGCGCATGGACCAGACGATCATTGAACACAATCCCGCGCACGAAGACGCGGTCACCCTGTACTTCGACTACGGGCACTCGCGGTCGGTGCTGCACCGGCTGGACCAGATGGGTTCCGAAATGGAGGCCATCGTGGACCTGATCACCGGCGGCCAGCCGGAGACCGGCGCGACCATTCCGTTTCCCGACTGAGCCGCGGCTTCCACCCGCGACGCACGAAGCCCCGCGCCTCCCGTTGAGGCGCGGGGCTTCCGCGTTTCATCCAGCGCGCGTGCAGCTACCCGGCGCAGCCGCCGAACCGGGCGCGGCGCGTGCCGGGCTCGCCTGGCTTACGCGACGACGCCGGCGGGATCCGGGAAGCACGACACGCAGTCGCTGACGTACACGATGCAGTCCGGGCTTTCGCTCATGCCGCCGGTGGTCTTGTACGTGGCCGACGACGCCGTCGCGAACGACTCCACCTGCAGCTGTTCGGGGTTCAGCATGGGACTTCTCCTGGATGGGGGACGGGGAGGGCCGCCGGTCCATTTCCCGGCGGATTCCGCAACATAGCCTCGAACGGTCGTTTGTTCAATCCCTGTCGCCAAAGGTGAACAAGATGGATGACAGCAAGGCCCCGCGCCTCCTCAGGGAAGCGCGGGGCCTTCGTTCCTTCATCGTCATCAACCGGGCCGGACGACGATCCGGACGACGATCAACATCCGCCCGCCATCAAGGAGAATTTGTGGAGTACGATGATCCGCTGGCTCGTGTTCATCCCCGGAAAACGAAGTACACCGCGCCCGCCATGCAGCACGCCGCCCACAGGTAGTTGAGGGAGATGGGCTGCTTCATGTACAGGACGGCGAAGGGGACGAACACCGCCAGGGCGATCACTTCCTGCATGATCTTGAGCTGCGGCAGCGTGAGCGCCGTGTAGCCGATGCGGTTGGCGGGCACCTGCAGCAGGTACTCGAACAGCGCGATCCCCCAGCTGGCCAGCGCCGCCACGATCCACGGCTTGGTGCTGAGGTCCTTGAGGTGCGCGTACCACGCGAACGTCATGAACACGTTCGACAGCAGCAGCAGCCCCACCGTCTTCAGAATCGTAGCACTCATCGCATCCAGAGGATCGTTGCTCGTTGTGGGATCGGGTGGATGACCGGCGGATCCGCGGCGGGTGCCGAATTCCTCCCGCTCGACCCCGCCGATCCATGCCACACGCGGCGGAAAAGGAGGATGGGCTCAGCGCGAGCGGAGGACGCGGTCGCCGGAGCGCAGGTCGAACACGCCGAAGCCGATATGCTCCCACGGCCCGTTGTCGCGGGCCAGGATGTAGGTGCGCCCGTCGCCGCCCACGCGAAAGAAGAGGAGCGGCTCCACCGCCGATACCGTCTCGCGGTCCGGCAGCGGCGCCCACTCCGGGTGACCGAACAGCCCCGAAATCACGCGCCGCGAGCCCGGATCGTACACAAAGAAGAACGAGGCGCGGCGGTCGCGGTCCTCGCCGTACGCCAGCGCCGCGGGCCAGTACACCGCCACGCGTCCCTCTCCGTCCACCCCGCGCGCGGACGGCACCGCCAGCACCAGCGAGTCGGCGCGGTCACCCGGCGCGCGGAGCAGTTCCGCGCGCCCGTGCAGGCGCACGGCCTCGGCGCGCAGCAGCGCGAGCGCGGCGGCATCCAGCGCAACGGCGTGCGTGGCCAGCAGCTGCACCGTGGGATGCGCCTGCCAGAACAGGAGCGGCGCCCGGGCCACGGGACCGGCGCTTTCCCGCACGGAAACGGAATACGGCGCCTCGTACAGGTCGCCGGTAAAAGCGTGCACCTGCTCCACGCGCACGGTGGCGAAGCGCCCCTCCGCGTCCGCGCCGGGAAGCTCGTCGCCCGCGCGCAGCGTGTCGACGCGCACGGGGCAGCCGGCGTAGTGAAACTGGCGGCCGTCGTGGCAGCCGATGAAGCGGGTTGCGTTTCCTTCGACGAACGAGTCGGGATCGTACACGCCGAAGAGCGCGGCGCGCTGGGCCGCGGCGGGCGTGGCCGCGAGCAGCGCCGGCAGGAGCAGGCGGAGCAACTTCATGGCGGTGCGGTGCGTGGGTGCGGCGCCCCCGGACGGGCCGGGGGCGCCGCGGCGCCGGATCTCAGAGGATGAACTTGCGGAGGTCCTCGTCTTCCACGATGCCCTTGAGACGGTCGCGGACGCGGTCGGCATCCACGGTGATCGTCTTTTCGGCCATGTCGGGAAGCTCGAACATCACGTCTTCCAGCAGCGTGGTCAGGACGGTGTGCAGCCGCCGCGCGCCGATGTTCTCCATGCGCTCGTTGAGCTGCGCGGCCGTGCGGGCCACCTCGCGCACGCCATCGTCCGTAAACACCAGCTCGGCGCCGTCCGCGGCCGCAAGCGCGCGGTACTGCGACACCAGCGCGTGCTTGGGCTCCTTGAGGATGCGGACGAAGTCGTCTTCCGTAAGGCTGGTGAGCTCCACCCGGATGGGAAAGCGCCCCTGCAGCTCCGGAATCATGTCTGACGGCTTGCTGACGTGGAACGCGCCGGCGGCGATGAACAGCATGTGGTCCGTGCGCACCATGCCGTACTTGGTCTGCACGGTGGAACCCTCCACGACGGGAAGAAGGTCCCGCTGCACGCCCTCGCGCGACACGTCGGGGCCGCCCGCGGCGCTGCGCTCGCCGGCGATCTTGTCGACCTCGTCCAGGAAGATGATTCCCGTATCCTCGACGCGGTCCAGCGCCTCGTTGATCACCTCATCCATGTTGACGAGCTTGTCCAGCTCGTCCTGCAGCAGGATGCGGCGCGCTTCGGCCACGGTGACGCGGCGGCGCTTGGTCTTCTTGGGCAGCCACTCCTGCAGCATGTCCATGAAGTTGCCGTCCATTCCGCCGCCGCCGTCCATTCCGCCGCCCATGGGAACCATCATGTTCTCGATGGGCATGCTCTGGCTGACCTCCACCTCCACCTGCCGCTCCTCCAGCTTGTTCTCGCGCAGCAGCTGGCGAAACTTCTCGCGGGTGCGCTCGCGGCGTTCGCGGCTGGCGGCGTCTTCCACCGGCTCGGCCTGGCCGCTGGGCGAGGCGAACCACACGCGCTCCTTCTTGTCCGCGTCGCCGGACGCGGCCGCCGGCGTCTCGGCGGGGGGGATGAGCAGGTCCAGCAGGCGGTCCTCCACCCGCTTCTCCGCCTCTTCCTGCACCTCGTCCTCGCGCTCGGTGCGCACCATGTTCACACCGACGTCAACCAGGTCGCGGATCATGGATTCCACGTCGCGGCCCACGTAGCCGACTTCCGTGAACTTGGATGCTTCCACCTTGACGAAGGGCGCGCCGGCCAGGCGGGCCAGGCGGCGGGCGATTTCCGTCTTTCCCACGCCCGTGGGGCCGATCATGATGATGTTGTTGGGGACGATCTCCTCGCGCAGCTCCTCTGCCACGCGCTGGCGGCGCCAGCGGTTGCGGAGCGCGATGGCGACGGCCTTCTTGGCGGCCTGCTGCCCCACGATGTACTTGTCGAGCTCGGCGACGATCTGCCGCGGAGTCATCTCGTCCAGCCAGAGCGGCTCGGCCGGCGGGGCGTCGGGGGCGGGCACTACGCCCGCCTCCGGCACGGCGCCGTCGGCCGCGCCCAGCACGGGCCCGGCTTCACCCAGCACCGGCCCCGCCTCTCCGGAGACCGGGGCGGCGGGCGTGGAATCGTCCGGCGCGCCGGGAACGTCCGTCTCGTTGATCGCCATCAGTTCACTCTGTTGAAACGTGGGGAGCGGGTCAGTCCAGCTCCAGCACGGTGATGTTCTGGTTGGTGTAGATGCAGATCTCGCCCGCGATGCCCAGCGCCTTGCGCACGATCTCGTTGGCGGGCAGGTCCGAGTGCTCCTTGAGCGCGCGGGCGGCGGCCAGTGCGTAGCTGCCGCCGCTGCCGATGGCGACGATGTCGTCGTCGGGGGCGATGACGTCGCCGTTGCCGCTGAGCATGTACAGGTTCTCGGAATCGGCTACGGCGAGGAGCGCTTCCAGACGGCGCAGGTAGCGGTCGCTACGCCAGTCCTTGGCGAGCTCTACGGCCGCGCGCGACAGGTTGCCGGGGTAGCGCTCCAGCTTTTCTTCAAACTTCTCAAACAGCGTAAAGGCGTCGGCCACGGAGCCGGCGAAACCCGCCAGCACCTTGCCATCGCGCAGCTTGCGCACCTTGGTGGCCGTGGACTTGGCCACCACGTCGCCCATGGTGACCTGGCCGTCGCCGCCCAGCGCCACCTTGCCGTCGCGGCGCACGGCGAGGATGGTCGTGGCGTGGAACGTGGGAATGCTCATCTATCCGTCCGTCGTGTGCTGATCCGTTGATGGGGCGCACTGCGTGCCGCCGTGCACAAACTCGCGTGGTACCGCACCTTACGCAACCGCTGCGGGACTGCCCGTAACAGATCGGAGCAGCGGTGAACGGGCTGTCCCCCGCTCCCTCCTCGTACAAGGCTCGCATGGAGAGGGGAGAACTGCACTCCGGTGTGCCTCGGACGGTCTGGCGCGGCCGCGGGCAGCCCTCACCCCCCGGCCCCCTCTCCCGCAAGCGGGAGAGGGGGAGACCTCAGCGCGTACGGCGACAGCGGCGCGGGTCGGCGGGACCAGTCCGGCGGTTGAAACCGCGCCTAACACACGAAGTCCGCCTTCGCGTACTTCGGCCGCCACATCGCCCGGTTGGCGCATGCGGTACAAGCCCCGATCGTGGACGGGGGAACGGCAGATCCGTGTGCCTCGGACGGTCTGGCGTGGCCGCGGGCAGCCCTCTCCCCCCGGCCCCCTCTCCCGCAAGCGGGAGAGGGGGAGACCTCAGTGCGGCGGCTGGTTGCGGCGCAGGTCGGCGGGACCAGCCCGGCGGTTGAAACCGCGCCTCGAAACACACGAAGTCCGCCTTCGCGGACCGCGGCCGCCACATCGCCCGGTTGGCGCATGCGGTACAAGCCCCGATCGTGGACGCGACAGCGGCCGCCAGTCGGGGGGAGCCGCTATCTGAGCCGCGGATTCAGACGCTCAACACAATCCGCCCACGCCGGGAACTCGCCAGGTCGCGCCGAGCCTTCCGCCCCAACAACCCTCCCCCAGTCTTTTTTGGGGGAGGGTGGGCCGGTGGTGCCGGCCCGGGTGGGGGCCGCCCTGGAGCCCGCCTCCCGCACGATCTCAGAGCCGTTCCCGCTGTTTCGCACTAACGCACTCACGCACCCCGCACTCACGCACTTCTGTTCACGCTCGCGGATGCGCCAGCCGGTATACGGCCTTGAGCCGCTCCTTGCTGGTGTGCGTGTAGATCTGCGTGGTGCTCAGGCTGGCGTGGCCGAGAAGCTCCTTGACGGCCATCAGGTCCGCGCCGGCGTCCAGCAGGTGCGTGGCGAAGCTGTGCCGCAGCGAGTGCGTGCTCAATCCGCTTTCCCCCGCCACGCCGCGCAGAAACTCGCCCACGATGTTCTGAATCTGCCGCACGGAAAGCCGCCGCCCCGTCTGCCCCACGAACACCGCGCGCGCATCCGGCCGCGTGGCCGTGGCGATCATCCGCTCGCGCGCATCGTAGTATCCGCGCACCGCCCGCAGCGCCATCCGCCCCACGGGAACGATCCGCTCCTTGCGCCCCTTGCCCATCACCCGGATTTGCTCGGAAATCAGGTCCGCGTCGCCCACGTTCAGCCCCTGCAGCTCCGACAGGCGCAGCCCCGCGGAATAGAACAGTTCCACGATGGCCAGGTTGCGCAGGCCGTGAAACCCGCCCGCCTCCGCGCGCAGCAGCGCCGTCTGAAACACGCTGTCCATCTGCTCGCGCGTCAGAAAGCCCGGGAGCACGCGCTGCTTCTTGGGCGAACGTACGGCGCGCGCGGGGTTGGCCTCCACACGCCCCTCCACGTGCAGAAAGCGGTAGAACGAGCGGACGGACGACAGCTTGCGCGCGATGCTCGTGCGCGACAGGCCGCGGCGGGTGGCGCAGTCGCCCATCCACGAACGGATGGCCAGACGGTCCACCCCGCCCCACGTCCACTCCGGCGCGCCGTAGTAGCGGTCCAGAAACTCCTGAAATTCGCGCAGGTCGTCCGTGTACGCGCGCACCGTCTGCGGGCTGAGCTGCCGTTCGTGCGCCACGTAGCGCAGAAACTCGTCCAGCTCGCCCCCGCGCGACGCCTCGGCGCTGGGGGACGGCGCGCCCGCGGGGCTCACTGCGCGGCGGCCGCGGCGGGCACGCCGCCGGTGACGCCGTTCTCCTCCATCCACCCGGCGAAATCCACCCGCCCGCGCTCGGCCAGCTGGACGCGCTTTTCGTCCTTGTCCTTTACGCGGTGCGGCAGCGGATCCAGCAGGCCGAAGTTGCTGTTCATCGGCGCGAAGTGCTTGGGATCGCTTTCCCGCAGGTAGCGCATCAGCCCGCCCATCATGGTGGTGGGCGGGGGGATGACGGGCTCCTCGCCGCGGATGACGCGGTCCAGGTTGGCGGCCGCCAGAATGCCCGTGGCCGTCGACTCCGTGTAGCCCTCCACGCCGGTGATCTGCCCCGCGAAGATCAGCTCCGGCCGGTCGCGCAGCGAGCCGTGCGCGCTCAGGCTGGCGGGAAAGTTCAGGTACGTGTTGCGGTGGATGGAGCCCCAGCGCAGGAACTCCGCGTTCTCCAGCCCCGGAATCATCTTGAACACGCGGCGCTGCTCGGGAATCTTGAGGCGGGTCTGGAAGCCGACCAGGTTCCACAGATTCCCCGCGCGGTCCTCGCGGCGCAGCTGCACGACGGCGTGCGCCCACTTGCCGTCCAGCCAGGGCACGGGGAGGCCGACAGGCTTCATGGGCCCGAAGCGCAGCGTGTCCACACCGCGGCCGGCCATCACTTCCACGGGAAGGCAGCCCTCGAAGTACGGGACGTTTTCCCAGTCGTGCCCTTCGTATCCTTCGCCGCCCTTGAGCGCTTCGATGAACGCCTCGTACTGTTCGCGCGTCATGGGCGCGTTCAGGTAGTCTTCCGGCCCGCCCTTGCCCCAGCGCGAGGCGAAGAACATGCGCTCCATCTCCAGCGAGTCGAAGCTGACCACGGGGGCGATGGCGTCAAAGAAGGCCAGCCCCTCCGCGCCCAGCGCGCCGCGGATGCACTCCGAGAGCGCGTCCGAGGTCAGCGGCCCGGTGGCGACGATGGCGGGACCTTCGGGGAGGCCGGGCATCTCCTCGCGGACCACGCGGATGCGGGGATGCGCCTCGATGGCGGCGGTCATCCGCTCGGCGAACTCGCGGCGGTCGACGGTCAGCGCGGTGCCGCCGGGGATGCGGGCGGCGCGGGCGCAGGCCAGCAGCAGCGAGCCGCCCACGCCCAGCGCGTCCATCTCCACCTTGAGCAGTCCGTGGGCGTTCTGCGGGTCCTCGGACTTGAACGTGTTGGAGCAGACGATTTCGCCCAGCAGGTCGGTGTTGTGCGCGGGGGTGCCGCGCACGGGCCGCATTTCGTAGAGCGTCACGTCGTGGCCGCGCTCCGCGAGCTGGTACGCCGCTTCCGAGCCGCTCAGGCCCCCGCCGACAACCGATACTTCCGCCATCGTCTTCCTCACTTCTTCAAGGCTCAGATCCAGCGGACCGGCTGGATATTTTCGATCAGAACGAAACAGCAACTGCTCCCGGGAACGATCATCGGCGGGTGCCCGCCGGCCTCACGGGCGGCCCCCACCCGGGCCGGCACCACCGGCCCACCCTCCCCCAAAACAACCTGGGGGAGGGTTGGATGCGGCGGAGAGTCCTGCGCGATCCGGCGAGTTTCCCCGCGTGAGCGAGCGCCGTTGAGCGGTTGAATCCGCCGCTCCAACAGCGGGAACCCCCGACACCGGCCGCTTGCGGGTCCGGTTCGGGGCTTCGACCGCATCAGGAACCGCGACAGCGGGGATCGCGTCGCGAGCCGAACCCGTCGCCCGCGCCGAACGGCTCCCCCTCGCCCGCTTGCGGGAGAGGGGGCTGGGGGGAGAGGGGTGCCCGCCGCCGCGCCAAACCATCCGGAGCACACCGACGTGCAGTTCTCCCCTCATCCCGGCGCGGTTTGCACGGGGCGGGACCCCCAAACGCCGCGCCCTCCCCCGCGTTACGGGGGAGGGCCGGATCTCCTGCGACAGCCGGAACGTGGGCTACTTCTTCTTGGCCCCGCTCCTGGCGCTCGCGGCCTTGCTCCCCGCCGTGCGCGCCGTGGTCTTTGCCGCCGCCGTCCGCGCAGACGACGCCGTCTTGGATGCCGGCTTGCGGGCCGCCGGCTTCTTGGCCGCGCCGTCCGCCGTGTCCGCCGCCTTTTTCACGGGCGTCTTGGGGGCCGGCTTCTTGGCCGCGGGCGCCCCACGCTTGGCGCCGCGCTTGGGCGCCGGAGCGGCAAGCGCGCGCTCGGCCAGCAGCGGCACCGCCTGCTCCAGCGTCACTTCGTCCGGTCCTACCCCCTTGGGGAGCGAAGCGTTCACGGCGCCGTGCTTTACGTACGGCCCGTAGCGCCCCTCGAACAGCAGCACCGGCTCGCCGTCCGCCGGGTGCGCGCCCAGGGTGCGCAGCGGCTCGATCGCGGCACGCTGCCCGCGGCCGCCCTTGGGCTGCTTCAACAGCTCCAGCGCGCGGGGCAGTTCCACCGTGTACAGGTCGTCGTCCTTGGCCAGCGAGCGGAAGTCGCCGTCGTGCACCACGTACGGCCCGAAGCGCCCGGCGTTGGCCTGGATCTCCTTGCCCGTTTCCGGATGCACGCCCAGCGTCCGCGGCAGCGAAAGCAGCCGCAACGCGACCTCGAGCGTGGCATTGGTGGGGTTCATCCCCTTGGGCAGCGAGGCGCGCTTGGGCTTCTCCTTGCTCCCCTCGGGCGCCTGCCCGCGCTGCACGTACGGGCCGAACCGCCCCTGGAGGAGGTAGATCGGCTCGTTGGTGGCGGGATCGGTGCCCAGGATGTCCGGGCCCTCCGCCTTCTGGCGTACCAGCTGCTCCACCTGCTCGTCCGACAGGTCCGCCGGGGCGATGCCGTCGGGGATGGACGCGGTGACGGTCGCGCCGTCCGACTCCATCTCCACGAACGGGCCGAAGCGGCCGATGCGCACGCGCGCCGGGCACCCTTCCAGCGTCACCGTGCTGGCTTCACGCGGATCGATGGACTCCTGCCCGCGCTTGACCGTTTCGTCCAGCCCGTCAGGCCCAAGGAAGAACTGCTTGAGGTACGGCAGCCACTGGGCGTCGCCCTCGGCGATCTCGTCCAGCTCCTCCTCCATCCGCGCGGTGAAGTGCGTGTCCACCAGCGAGGGGAAGTTGCGCTCCAGCAGGCCCGTCACCGCAAAGGCGGTAAAGGTGGGGACGAGCTGGTTGCTCACCCGCTCCACGTAGCCGCGGTCGATCACCGTGCCGATGATGCTGGCGTAGGTGCTGGGCCGGCCGATCCCCTCCGCTTCCAGCGTCTTGACCAGTGTGGCTTCGGTGTAGCGCGCCGGCGGCTGCGTGGTGTGGCTCACCGCCTCCAGGTTGCGCAGCCCCAGCGCGTCGCCCCGGTTCAGCGGCGGCAGCGGCTCTTCGCGGTCTTCCAGCGCCGCATCCGGATCGTCCGATCCCTCCACGTACGCGCGAAAGAAGCCGGGAAAGTCGATGCGCTTGCCGGACGCGCGGAAGGTGGCGCCGTCCGCCTCGATCGTCGCCGTCAGGTACGTCAGGCGCGCTTCGGCCATCTGGCTGGCCACGGTGCGCTTCCAGATCAGGTCGTACAGGGCGCGCTCCACGCCGGCCAGGCGCAGTTCATCCACCGTGCGCATCTCCGTGCCCGCGGGGCGGATGGCCTCGTGCGCTTCCTGCGCGCCCTTGCTCTTGGTGGTGAACTGGCGCGGAGACGGGCTCAGGAACTCCTTGCCGTACAACCCCTCGATGCGGCTGCGCGACGCCTTGATGGCCTGGTCGGAAAGGTGGACGCTGTCCGTACGCATGTACGTGATGTGTCCCTCTTCGTACAGGCGCTGGGCCACCCGCATGGTGTCGCGGGCGGACAGGCGCAGCTTGCGGTTGGCCTCCTGCTGCAGCGTCGACGTCGTGAACGGCGGATAGGGCCGGCGCACGGTCGGCTTTTCCTCCGTTTCGCCCACCTTCCACTCCGACGCGCGCAGCCGCTCCTGCAGCGAACGCGCGTCTTCCTCACCCAGAAGGACGACGTCGCGCGACTTGAGCTGGCCCGTGTTCTCGTCGAAGTCGCGACCGGTGGCCACCCGCTTGCCGCCGACCATGGTCAGCACTGCGCCGAACGGGGTGATGCCGCGCAGCAGCGTGGCCTTGAGGTCCCAGTAGGTGGCGTTGCGGAAGGCGCGGCGCTCGCGCTCGCGGCGGACGAGCAGGCGCACGGCGACGGACTGCACGCGGCCGGCGCTGAGCCCGGTGCTGATCTTCTTCCACAGCAGCGGGCTCACCGTGTAGCCCACCAGACGGTCCAGGATGCGCCGCGTTTCCTGCGCGCGCACCAAGTCCTCGTCAATCTGCCGCGGGGTGGCGAGCGCCTGGCGGATGGCTTCGGGGGTGATCTCGTGAAAGACGATCCGCGTAACGGGCACCTTGGGTTCCAGCACCTGCACCAGGTGCCATCCAATGGATTCGCCCTCGCGGTCTTCGTCGGTCGCGACGATGAGTTCGCCCGCGTCCTTGAGCAGCGCCTTGAGCTCGGCGACGATCTTCCGCTTGCCGGCGGGCACCACGTAGAGCGGCTCGAACGAGTCGTCCACGTTCACGCCCAGGCGCGCCCACTCCTGGCCCTTGTACTTGGGCGGGATTTCGGTGGCGGATTCGGGAAGGTCGCGGACGTGCCCCATGGACGCGGCCACCACGTACCCCGCGGGAAGGAATCCCCGGATCGTCTTCGCCTTGGTGGGCGATTCGACCACCACCAGCCGCTTGTCTTTCTTGACCGCCATGAATCGATCGTGAGAGATGCGCCCTCAGCGGGGCGCGAGGCCCCGGGCGCGTAGTGCCGAGTGGATATCGTCCGCCAGTGCGGGCACGGAGCGGCCGTCGGTCATCAGGTGCAGTTCCGCCCGGGAGTACAGCGGTTCGCGCTCGCCCAGGAGCCTGCGGACGGCTCCGGCCGGGTCGGGGCCGGCGAGCAAGGGCCGTTCCCCCGGCGAGGCAGACGCGCGGCGCACCGCCTCGTCCACGCTCACCCGCAGCCAGACGGAAAGCGTGTCGGGCCCCAGGCTGTCCAGCAGCGCGGGACGGGTGATCCACCCGCCGCCGGGGCTCAGTACGACCTCCGTCCGCCCCGCGATCCGGGCCGTGGCCGCGGCCTCCAGCGCGCGGAACGCCGGCTCGCCCTCCGCGGCAAAGATCTCCGCCACGCGGCGTCCCTGCGCCGCCTCGATCTCGCGGTCCAGGTCCACGTGGCTCCATCCCAGCCGCTTCGCCAGCACCGCGCCCACCGCCGACTTGCCCGACGCCATCATCCCCAGCAGCACCACGCGCCGGGGAACGGCGTCAGCGGGGCGCGAAGACGCCACGGCCGCGGATCCGCTCCACATACGCATCGAACGAGGCGCGCAGATCCGTCATGTTGTCGCCGCCGAACTTTTCCAGCACCGCGGCGGCCAGGACCAGCGCCACCATCGCCTCGGCCACGACGCCGGCGGCGGGGACGGCGCACACGTCGCTGCGCTCGCGCACGGCTTCGGCGATCTCGCCCGTCCGCAGGTCCACCGTGGCCAGCGGCTGCATGAGGGTGGAGATGGGCTTCATGGCGGCGCGCACCACCAGCGGCTGCCCGGTGGTGATGCCGCCCTCCAGCCCGCCGGCGCGGTTGCTCGCCCGGCCGAATCCCCCGCCCCGCCCCGCCGACGCGTCCGCCACGATGGGATCGTGCACGCGCGAGCCGGGCCGCATGGCGCCCTCGAAGCCCAGGCCGATCTCCACGCCCTTGATGGCCTGGATGGACATGAGCGCGTGCGCCAGCCGCCCGTCCAGCTTGGCGTCCCACGACACGTGCGAGCCCAGGCCGGCCGGAACGCCGCGGGCCACCACTTCCACCACGCCGCCCAGCGTGTCGCCCGCGCGCTTGGCGGCGTCGATGGCGTCGATCATCGCCCCTTCGGCGTCCGCGTCCAGGCAGCGCACGGGGGACGGATCGGAGGCGGCGTTCAGGTCTTCCGGCAGTTCGTCCGGCACGCGCGCCACGATGCCGCCCAGCGACGCCACGTGGCTGCCGACGGTGATCCCCAGTTCCGCCAGCAGCCGCTTGGCCACGGCGCCGCAGGCCACCCGCGCCGCCGTTTCCCGGGCGCTGGCGCGTTCCAGGATGTCGCGCGCGTCGGTGCGGTCGTACTTGAGCGCGCCCACGAGGTCGGCGTGGCCGGGACGGGGAAGGTACACGCGGCGCATGGCGTCGTCGTCTCCCATGGAATCCACGGGGGACGGCGACATGGCGTCGGTCCAGTTGGCCCAGTCGCGGTTGCGGATCAGCAGGGCGATGGGCGATCCGAGGGCCTGGCCGTGGCGCACGCCGGAAAGAAACTCGGCGCGGTCCGACTCGATGCGCATGCGGCCGCCGCGGCCGTAGCCTCCCTGGCGGCGGCGCAGTTCGCGGTCGATCTCGTCGGATGACAGGGGCAGGCCCGCCGGAGCGCCCTCGACGACCGCCGTCAGCGCGGGGCCGTGTGACTCGCCCGCGGTAATGAAGCGGAAGGTCGGCATGGGAGGAAATAAAACGTGCGGCGCGGGCGGGCGCCAGTGCCGGAGCCACATTCCCCGCCGGAGCCGCGGCGCGATGTTTCCGGATCGGCGGCTCCGCGGACGTCCAAAACCGCGCTTGCACTGTCCGGAAGTCCCCGCCGCGGCTCATCCCTGCTAGGGGGTGCGGGAGATAACGATCGGGACCGGCCCCTCGCCTCGCCGATCCAATCCGCGGGAATGATCAGGTTTAGAAAGAAGATAGTGTGTGGCGGCGGGATGAGTCCGGCGGTTGAAACCGCACCTCGAAAAACACGAAGTCCGCCTGCGCGGACTGTGGGCGCGGATGTCGTGCGTGGCGGACAGTGCCGGGGCGCCGCCGTGGGGTGGCACGGCGGGACCGCGAGCAGGTGGCGCCGACCATCCATCGGGGAGTTTCCGCCATCGTCGCGGCGCATCCGCACCGGTGCGGTTCATCATCCGGAAAACGAAGCGGGGGCCCGGCATTGCGCCGGGCCCCCGCCTCATCCGTTCGCCGCGGAGGACTACTGCAGGTCCTCGTTGGTCAGTTCCAGCCCCAGCACGCCGCCCGAAGTGAGGGCGTACAGGCGCAGGTTCACGTTCGGAGCGTCCCCGGTGGCGCGGGGCGCCACCACCAGCGCGCCCACCACCGGGTCACGCGTGAACACCCGCTTCTTCCGCTCGAAGCTGAATGCGTCCACCACGTCGATGAAGAAGCGGCCGTTCTCCACACCGGACACGAACGCCAGGCGCACGCTGCCGGTGGGGTACATGGCGCTCTGCGGGTGCATGGCCACGCCCCCGGTGGGCTGGCCCAGCAGCAGGCTGCCCTGCCGCCGCAGCTCGTTGTTGAAGAAGTACGCCTCGTTGCCCCGGGCCACGCCCAGCGAGCCGTCCAGGTTCAACCCCAGCCCGATCACCCGGTCCGCCGAGTTGCTGATCAGGTCCCGCACGTCGCCCCGCAGCAGCAGCGAGTCGCCGGCCACCTGGAACAGCGGGATCCGCGCGTTGTCGCGCGCGCCCTCGCCCACCGCCACGTAGTTGCGGTCGGTGCTGGTCGCCACGAAGGTCGTGTCGGAGAACCCGACCTCGTCGATGTCGGCGCCGATGTCCAGGCGCGTGTCGTAGCGCCCGCCCTGCGCGTTGGCCGGTAGCGCGCGCAGCGAGTCCAGCTGCGCCGACACCGAGTACGCGTTGCCGTCGATGCAGGGCGGCAGCGACGTGTCGCCGAAGCGCGCCCGCGGGCAGACGCGCACCTGCTGCAGGCGGAGCAGGAAGGCCGAGTCGGCGTTCACCACGATCGCCCGGCCGCCGGTGTGGCGGTCCACGTACCCGGTAAAGATCTCCGACCGAAGCTTGCGCGGGTCGTAGATGCGCACCGTGCCGTCGCTGGCCGCCGCCGTGGGACGGGTGGAGTACACCAGCAGCCCGTTGCTCGTCTGCGCCACGAACTGCGGGCGGTCGCTGTAGTCGATGAGCGTAACCTGGCCCACCTTGCCCGAGTCCGGCTCGTACGTGAGCGCGAACAGCCGCTCGTTCCGCGTGAAGATGCGGCGGCTGGTGGCCTCGGCCAGCACCGGGCCGCCCAGCGGAACCACCGAGAAGTTGGTGCCGCCGCTGTTGGCCACGTACAGCGAGTCACCCGTGCGCCCGATGGCCAGACCCCAGGGCTGCGAGCCCACCGTCACCGGCTGCGCGTACTCGCGCCCGCCCAGGGGCAGCACCTCCACCCGGTTGCGGGTGAAGTTGGACAGGTAGACGAACCGCGAGTCCGCCACCAGGTCGGCGATTACGTCGGCGCCGCCGCTGGGGCGCGCCACCGTGGTGCCGCGGGCGATGAACACCGGAATCACGCGGCCGCTCACCGTGCTGAGCACCACCCCGCCCGGCCCCGCCACGCACTCCAGCTGCTGCGGCGTGTTGGGCGACACCGCCGCCCCGCAGTTGCCGCTGCTGTCCTTGGACCAGGCCGTGACTTCCAGGTCCACCCCGGCCGTGTCCAGCGGGTTCAGCCCCAGGTCCGAGATCTGGAAGCGGAAGATGCCCGTGGTGACCGGCCCCGCGCCGCGGTACACGCGCAGGGTGTCGGGCCGGGGCCCGCTGCGGCGGATGGCGAGCACCGTGACGCCCACCGAGTCCACCCGCGTTTCATCCACCCCGGTCACCGTGACCTGGAAGGTGTCGCCCTGCTCCACCGTGGCCCGCACGTCGGGCACGAAGGTGGTGCGCGGCCGCACCCGGTCCAGCTCCGCCGCCCGCACCGACACCTGAATGGGCACCGCCACGCCCGGCTGCAGCGAGCCGGAGATGGTGCTGGCGTCGATGGTGATCACCCCGTCCGTGGGAAGCGGCGGAATGGCGATCACCAGCACGGTGTCGAGCACCGCGCGCGGCGCGGCGAGCGTGATCGTCTGGTCATAGGCAAAGGCGCCGGACACGCGCACCCGCACCGACCCGATCAGGTCGCGCGCGTCTTCCGCCACCACCCGCACCCGCAGGTCCGAGCCGCCGCGCGGGTCCTGCCCGGCGGGAACGGTGACCTGCACCCGCGGCCCGCCGATGGAAATGCGCGCCGTGTCGGAAGTGCTGAGCCCGGCCGAGTCGATGGCCGTCACCACCACCAGCACGCCCGTTTCACGCGCGGTGTCCGACGTCGCCAGCAGGAAGCGGTCGACCACCGTGTCGCGCACCGTGCGCCCGCCGGCCGTCAGATCCACTTCCTTGGGGGCGAACCTCGCAACGACCGTGTCCGTTCCCAGCTCCGGCCGGCCGCGCACCGAAAAGGACTGGAACACCACGCGCGCCAGGCGCCGGTCGTCCTGCACCCGGGCCCGCACGAAGAGCGAGTCGCCCACCGCGATGGTGCCCGTGCGCGTGTCGGGAAGGATGATGTCCACCGAAGGCGCCGCGCTGGGGCCCGCGATGGTGATACGCACCGTGTCGGAGCGCGACAGCCCGGACGAGTCCGTCGCCGTCACCACCACGTACACGCCGGATTCGCGCGCCGTGTCGGCCGTGGCCTCCAGCACCCGCTCCAGCACCGTGTCGCGCACCGCGCGCCCGGACGACAGATCCACCGTCCGCGGCGCGTAGCGCTGCACCACCACGCCCGTTCCCTGCGCGGGGTTGCCGCGCACCGAGAACGCCGACAGGGTCACGCTCGCTACCCGCCGGTCGTCGCGCACCCTCGCGCGCACCAGCAGCGGGTCGCCCAGCAGCACCGACGCACCCTCCGTGGGCGCGGTGATGTCCACCTGCGGCGCCACGCCGGCCCCGGAGATGGTGATGCGCGCCGTGTCCGCCCGCGAGATGCCGGAGGTGTCCGTCGCCGTCACCACCACGTACACACCCGTTTCGCGGATGGTGTCGCTGGTGGCCGGCAGGAACCGGCCGATGACGGTGTCGCGCGTCGCCACCCCGCCGGCCGTCAGGTCCACCGTACGCGGCGCGTGGCGCACCACCACGGTGTCCGTTCCCAGCGCCACGCTTCCGCGCACGGAGAAGGACTGGAACACCACCCGCGCCAGGCGGCGGTCGTCCTGCACCCGCGCCTGCACGAAGAGGGAGTCGCCCACGCCGACGGAGTCCGCCGACGCGTTGGGAACCAGGATGTCCACCGTCGGCGCCGCGCTGGGCCCCGCGATGTTGATGAGCACGGTGTCGGACCGGGACAGACCCGTGGAGTCCGTCGCCGTCACCACCACGTACACGTTGGGTTCGCGCACCGTGTCGGGCGTGGCCATCAGCACCCGCTCCACCACCGTGTCGCGCACCGCGCGCCCCGTGGACATGTCCACCGTACGCGTGACGTAGCGGGGGACGATTTCGCCCGTGCCCTGCGCCGGGTTGCCGCGCACCGAGTAGGCGCTGAAGCTCACGCTGGCCAGGCGGCGGTCGTCCTGCGCCCGCGCGCGGACCAGGAGCGGATCGCCCAGAACCACCGTGGTCCCGGTCGCCGGCGCGGTGATCTCCACCTGCGGCACCACCCCGGCCCCGCCAATGGTGATCTGCACCGTGTCCGAGGTGGTGAAGCCCGACGAGTCCGTCGCCGTCACCACCACGTAGACCCCGGACTCGCGCACCGTGTCGCCGGTGGCGTTCAGGAAGCGGTTGAGCACCGTATCCGTCACCGCGCGCCCCGCGGTGGCCAGGTTGACCTCCTTGGGCACGAAGCGCGGAACCACCACCGCCGTTCCCAGCGCGGGGTCGCCGCGCAGCGAAAAGCCGGAGAAGGTCACCCGCGCCAGCCGGCGGTCGTCGCCCACGCGGGCGCTGACGAAGATGGAGTCACCCACCGGCACCACTCCCGAAGCCGCGGTCGGCGACAGGATCTGCACCGTGGGCGCGACCGTGCGCGACACCAGGTTGATGCGCGTGGTGTCGGCGGTGCTGTTGCCGGCGGAGTCGGTGGCCGTCACCACCACCAGCACGCCGTTCTCGGCGAGGGTGTCGGTGGTGGCCAGGAGGAAGCGGTCCAGGGTGGTGTCGGTCACCGCGCGCCCGGCCGTCCGCAGGTCCACCACCTTTTCGGCGAAGCGCGCGATGGCGGTGTCGGTGCCCAGCTCCGGGCGGCCGCGCACGGCAAAGGCCTGGAAGCGGGCACTCACCACGCCGCGGTCGTCGCGCACGCGGGCGCGCACGAACACGGAATCGCCCACGTTGACGGTGGCCGCCTGCGCGGTGGGCAGGAGCACGTCGACGGTGGGCTTCACGGCGTCACTGCCGCCGGGGCCCGTAACCGGAGGAACCGGCCTGAACGGGTTGGTGCCCGAATCGCACGCCGCCAGCGCGGCGACGAGTGCCAGGGCCGCCCCCAGGGCGGCCCGGCTACGGAGGAATTTCATGATCGGTACGACCTGCGGAGGGAGGATGCGGTCAGGGATCCTGCCGCACGATATGCGGGGTGACAAGGATGAGCAGGTCCTGCTTCTGCTCGCGGCGCTCGTTCACCCGGAACAGTCCGCCGATGAACGGGAGGTCCATGAGGAACGGGATGCCGCTGCGCGTTTCGCGCAGCCGCGACACGGTCAGCCCGCCGATGACGGCGGTCTCGCCGTCGGCCACCAGCACCTGGTTTTCGGCCTGCTGGCGGGTCACGTTCAGCAGGTTGGCGTTGGTGGTTCCCGCGTCGCTGTTTTCCGCGCGCAGGCTCAGCCGCACGCGGCCGTCGTCGGTAATGTGCGGGGTCACTTCCAGTTCGATCCCCGCCTCCACCTGCACCGGCTGCAGCGTCACGCCGCCGGTGGGCGAGGCGCCGCCCTGCGTGGACGCGGTCAGGAAGGTGATTTCCTGCCCCACGAAGATGCGCGCCGTACGGTTGTCCAGCGTGGTGATCTGCGGGGTGGCCTGCACGTCGGCCAGTTCGGTGCTCTGCAGGGCGCTGATCAGCGCCACGAGCGAAAAGCGGTTGGCCAGCAGCAGCGACACGGCCACGTTCAGCGAGGCGTCGTCGATGTCCGACGACGCGTTGCCCACCGCGCCCACCGAGGGGCCGCCCAGCAGAAACTGGTCGTTGACGGTGTTTTCACCCGTCGGCAGCCCCGTGGTGGGGTCGTAGACGGGGTTGTTGACCAGCGAGCCGAAGCCGTTGCCGCCAAAGTCCTTGAGGTCGTACTGAATGCCCAGCGCCTCGAGCTGCGTGCGGTCCACGAAGATGATCTTGGCCTCGATGGCCACCTGCGCCGCGGGCACGTCCAGCTGGCGAAGCAGCTGCTCCACGTCGCGCACCACCCGCTCCACGTCCGTCACCACCAGCGTGTTGGTGCTGGTGTCGGCGACGATGTTGCCACGGTCGGTGATCAGCTTGCTGAAGGTGCTGGCCAGGTCGCCGGCGGGGACGTAGTTGACGCGGAAGGGGCGCGTGACCACGGGCTCGGCCGCGGCGCGCTCCACCAGCCGCGCGATGGCGTCCACCCGGATCAGCCCGCCCTCGAGCTCCTCGGCCGCCAGCCCGTAGGCCTGCAGCAGGGTGCGCAGGGCCACGTCCCAGGGCTGGTTGCTGAACGATACGCCGTCCACCACGATCCCCGACACGTCGGTCCCGGCGATGATGGAGCGGCCGGAAAACTCGGCGAAGGTCGCGAGCACGTCGCGCATTTCGCTGTTCTGAAAGCTCACCGTGATGCGGCGCGCCTGGCTGGGCTGCTGCTGCGGCGCGGCGGGACGCGTTTCCGTGCGCCGGGGCGCCGGGGCGGCCGCCTGCGAGCCGGCTCCGCTGCTCCACGGGGCAAAGGCCGTGGCGCCGGAGGCCAGCACGATGCGCAGTCCGCCGGCCACCCGCTCCACGCGGTAGCCGGTGTCGCGGTCCAGGTCCAGCACCAGCCGCACCACGTCCTCCGCGTACTGGCTGGTGCGCACCGCGCGCACGCCGCCGCGGTCCAGCCCGGCGTACTGCCGCGCGGGAAGTCCCAGGCGGGCGTTCTGAATGTCCACCACCACGCGGGGCGGGCCCGACAGGGTGAAATCGGTCCAGGCCACGTCGCCGCCGGCGATGTCCACCGTCAGTTCGGTGCGGCCCTCACGGCCTTCCAGCCGCAGGGCCGCCACGCTGCCGTCCAGCGCGCGCGGCGCCGAGGGAGCGGGGAAGGCCGCGGGGGCGGCGGTCAGGGGCGCGGGCGCCACGGCCAGCAGCAGCGCCATCCATGCATTGCGCACGATCATCGAAAGCCTCTTGGTCGTCATGGGCATTACGGACGGCGCCCGGTGGCGGGCGCGGATGCCGCGGGGGGCGCGGCGGGAACGATCGCCGGCGCCGCGGCCGGGGGCGCGCTGGTGGCGCGGGGGGCGCGCTGCACCTCGTACGAGTACACGCGGCTCACCCCCATCTCGTCCTCGCGCAGGTCCACCCGGCGCGGGGTGATGGCCACCACGGTCACGCTGCCCAGGCGCTGTCCCAGCCGCAGGCGCACGCGCGTGGTGGAATCCGGAAGCGCGAATGTGGCCATGGACTGCCGCGCGTTGCCGCTGAACACGATGCTCACCAGGCGCAGGTCCTGGGCGCGCACCCCCATGTCGTCGCTGCTCAGCAGCGGCTGAAACGGGTCGGGGCGGCCGCCGGCCTGGTAGCGGAACACCTCGCGGCGGTACACGTCGGCCTCCGGCAGCGCGGCGGCGGCCGGAGCCCCCGGCGCGGCCGCGGGCGCCACGGCCGGCGCGGCGCCGGCGGGGGCCGGCTGCTGGGCGGAAAGGGCGGTGCCAGCCGCCAGGGCCAGAACCGCCATTCCGGCGCGCAGGGCGCGCTCAGGCGCTCGCGTCATCGGCCATCGGAGTGGAGGGAATCACGTAGGTTTCAATGGAAAAGCGGGCCTGCAGCGACGTGCCGCCGCGGGGCGAGGCCGCGGGGGCGGCCGGCGCGCCGGGGGTGGCCGACTCCGGGCCCACCGTCAGGTTGGTGGGCGTCACCACGCGCGGCAGCGAGGCCACCCGGGTGAGGAATTCGCCGATCTGGTGGTACTGCCCCGTCACCGCCAGGTCGTACACGCGCCGGGTGTAGTACTCCTCCTCGGTGGCGCCCACGGGCTGAATGGACTGCAACTCCACCCCGGTGCGCGCCGCCTCGGCGGAAATCGCGTCCAGCAGGTTGGGCACTTCCTCGGCGGAGGGAATCAGCCCCTCGGCCAGTTCCAGCTGCTCGCGGTACAGCGCCAGCCGCTCGTCCACCGCGGCCTCGTTGCCCTGGGTGATGGCGCGGCTGCGCGAGTTCACCGTCTTGAGCGACTCCAGGCGGGTTTCGAGCGTTTCGATCTCCGCGCTGCGCGGAGTGTAGATCTGGTTGTAGAACCCGAAGCCGGCCAGGGCCGCGATCACGGCCATGTACAGCAGGTTCTTCTTCTGCGCCGCTTCAAGCGGAGGAAGCGCCATTCGGTTATCGGGTGCTTACGAGGGGAAGGGTCTGCACGAAGGCCGGATCCGGGTCTTCCCAGCGCGCCTCCAGGGTGAACTTCAGCACGCTGCGTCCCTGCACGTCGGTCTGCTCGCTGGTCACCAGCGCCACGTCGCGGATCATGGGCGACCCTTCCAGGTTGCGCATGAAGCGGGTGAGCGACTGGGTGTTCCCCGCGTTCCCCTCGACGTTGAAGCTGGGCCCCTCGCCCGCCGCGGTCACCGCGGCGGCGGAATCGGCCTTCGCCTTGGCGGAGTCCGCGGCGGTGCGCGGCGGCGGGGGCGGCGCGGCGGGGGTCGCCCCGGCGTCGTCGGCCACGGCCAGCTTGGTAAGCCACAGGTACGGCGGCGTGGCGCGGCTCACCTCGTCCATCAGGTGCGGCCACACGAAGCGGCGGCCGTCCACGCTGCGGATCACCTGGATCTTGCGGTCGATGGTGTCGCGCCGCGTGTCCAGCGTCTTGAGCCGGGCGATGCTGGCCTCCAGCCGCACCGAATCGCCCTGCTCGCGCTCCACGTCGGCGTTGAGCGCGGCGATCTGCGAACCGGAGGTCCAGGTGAAGTAGGCCGCGAACAGGAGCCCCAGCACGAGCGCGGCGGCGAGGCCGGCGATGCGCGGCTCACCCCCCACCCGGGGCAGGCTCACGCTTCCCGAGGACCGGCGGGCGGACGGCTTGCGCGCGCCTCCACCGCCGGCGGGAAGCAGGTTGATCTCGATCACGAGGAAGTCTCCGAAGCGTTCCGGAAGGGTCGGGCGGGAATCACGCGCCGCCGCGCAGCGCGAGGCCCACCGACAGCATGAGCATGGGGGCGAGTTCGTCGACGGCCACGAACGAGGTCACACCGGGGCGCACGCGCAGCCGCTGCAGCGGCGAGGCCACTTCTGTGCGGGCGCGCAGTCGGGCGGCAAGGACGTCCACCATCCCCGGGATGCGGGCGCCGCCGCCGCACACGTACACGCGGCCGGGCGCCGCGTCGCCACCCAGAAAGGCCAGCGCCCGCTCCACGCCCACCGCCAGGTCGTCCGCGCCCTGCCGCAGCAGTTCGCTGAACTCGCCCGCGCGCTCGGAGCGGCCCTGCAGCACGGCGTCGGCCTCTTCCACCGTCAGGCCGTGCATGCGGCGCATGTCCTCGCGAAGGCGCCGCGAGCCGAACGGCACGTCGCGGGTAAGCACCATGGCGCCGTCCTGCAGCACGTTCACCGTGGCGATCTCGTGGCCCACGTTCACCAGGGCCACGATCCCCTCCATGGCCTCGGGGTAGTTGTACTCGAAGGCGTTGTGCAGGGCAAAGGAGTCCACGTCCACCACGTCGGGCGACAGCCCGGCGTCGCGCAGAAGCCCCACCCGCTGGTCCACCACCTCGCGCTTGGCGGCCACCAGCAGCACGCTCATCTGCAGGCCGTCGTCGAGCGGGTCAAGAATCTGAAAGTCCAGCTGCACGTTTTCCATGTCGAAGGGAACGTACTGCTCGGCCTCCCAGCGAATGACCTCGCGCGCGTCCGCCTCCTTCATGCGGTCCATCTGGATCTTCTTGACCATCACGTCGCGGCCGCCCACGGACGAAATCAGCCGCTTGGGCTTGAGTCCGGACGTTTCCACCAGCGAACGCACCGTCTCCACCACGATCTGCGGGTCCATGACCTCGCCCTCCACGATCGCGTCGGCGATCAGAGGCGTGTGCGACACGTGCGTCAGCTCGGGTTCGGCGCCGGAATGATCCACCACGGCCACCTTGATGAACCCGCTGCCGATGTCGAGGCCAACCGTGCTCTTGTTGCGCCGGAAAAGCGAAACCATGGATCGGGAGAATCGGGGGGGTGCGTGAACGCGGGGCACCGCGGAGGGCGGCGGATTGCGTGGCGATCGGGTGTTTGCGGGAAGGCTGCCCGGTATGGTAGCGCGGGCATGCATCCCCGTCAAGGCGGACGGAACATGCCCGCGCTATCCGGTGCGGCGGGCGCGTTTACCGTATCAGTTCGTACCAGCCGAACGTACCCCCGCGGCGCTGCTGGTCACCCGACAGCGCGGCTGTGTTGTTGAGGGCGTTTTCGGCGTCCTGGATGGCGCAGAAGTTGTACTTGATGGTGGCGGTTCCGCTCAGATTGTCTTCCACCGTGCTGGATTCTCCGAACGCCACCACGGCGCCTTCGATCTTGGACTCATTGCCGCCGTTGCCGCCGCGGATGTTCATGTCCTTTTCTACCAGAATGATCCCCTTGTACACGAAGTTGCCCTGAATGCTCAGGCTTCCGTTCAGGACAATGATCATTCCCTGCCCGTAGTCGCCGTTGATGCGCACCTCGCCTCCGCCCGCGTCGATGGCCACCACCACGTCACGCGCGGCGGACCCGGCGGGGCACGTACCCGGCGACAGCAGCACCTGGGGACATCCCCAGTTGTACATGGTGTCGCTCTGCGTGGCACTCATGCGCGTGGTGCTGAAGCCGGGCGTGCCGAACCGGGCGCCGAACTTGAGCCCCGCGGCGTCGGCGAGCCGCTCCAGCGTCATGTTGGGCCCCAGCACCCGCCGCTCCAGTTCGCTCTTTTCCCAGGTGGTGACGTTGGTGGCGCCTTCCAGGTTGCCCGCGGAGTTGTTGCCCAGGTCGATCCGCGAGCCCTTGGTGACCTGCACGGCGTAGTCGGACTGGTTGTCTTCGGTGTTGCAGTAGTTTACGCCGCTGCGTCCGTCGCTGATGGTGGCGTTGCCCGACACCTTGAGGTCGCCGCCGGAGGTGGCGCCCGCGTTGATGCTGGTGGTGAGGCGGGGGGCGGAGCGCTGCACCCGCAGAAAGGCCCCCACCGCCCGCCCCCGCCCGTTCTGCGGCGACACCACGAGGGAAAAGATCTCGTCCGCCAGCGCGCTGGGCGAACTGCGCGGCACGGCGAGGATCTTCTGCTTCATCCGCGTCACCTGCACGCTGTACACGCGGTTGTCGGGCCCGGTGACGGTGGTCACCGCGCCGGCCTCGGTGGTGGGGACCATCCACTGGTTGGCCCCGGCACCGCTTCCCGCGGCGAAGCGGTTGGCCACGTACTGCTCCAGCGCCGCGTCCGAGTTGTACAACGAGGCGGCCGCGCCGCGGTGGGCGGCGCTGATGGCGTACTCGGTGTTGGAGGTGAGCAGCGCGGTGGTCACCAGCAGGCTTACGGCCACCAGGCCGAAGAGCGCCACGGGCAGGGCCGCCCCGCGGCGGTCGCGCACGCGATGGAGGACGGAATGAGTCATCGGTTCCTCTAGTTGCGGATCTGGATGCTGACGGAGTCCTGATCGTACGTAACCGCGGTACGCTGCTGCTTGCTGTTCATCCGCACGCGGAACTGAATACGCGAAAGGGCCCGCGTGTAGGGCGTGGCAACCGTGGTTCCGATCAGCCCGCCGCCGGCGCCGCCGTAGTACTGAAAGCGCACCACGGTGGAGTCCACCGGCCCGGCCAGCGGCTGCATGCTGAACTGGCCGTCGGTGCCCACGCCGTTGCTGCGGCGGATCCACACGCCGCCCGGCCCGGACGCCACGTCGTAGCGGACGCGCTGGTACACGGCCACCAGCGCGCCGGGCCCCACGGCGGGGTGGTTGGCCCCGGTGAGCACGAAGGCCGCGGGGGCCGTTCCCCGGGGGCTGAGCCCCGGGCAGCCGGTGGCGGCGTCGGTCACCGTGGCCGGGGTCACCGCGGTGATGGTGGCGCGCGTGGGAAGCGCGGGAAGCCACGGCGTGGTCATGCTGTCGCGGGCCAGCAGCCCCCAGGTCTGCCCGGCCGAGGGCGCGGGAAGCCCGTCCGCGGGAAACATGACGGTGCTGGAGCCGCCACCCGTCTTGCACAGCACGCCCCAGCGGGCCGGGAGCATGAACTCCAGTTCGCGCTGGTTGGCCGTCACGATGCCGGACGAAATGGCGCCGCGCAGATCGCCGCCCACGATTTCAAGGGCGCCGCGCGCGTTCTGCTGCACTTCCTCCCGCGCGCTCTGCAGCCCCGCCATGCGGGCCTGCCCGTTGACGAACTGAAAGACGGAGCCCACCAGGATCGCGCCGATCACCAGCGACACGATCAGTTCCACGAGCGTAAAGCCGGCGCGGGCGTCCGCGCGGCGCGTCAGCTCCGTCATCGGACCACCCTCCCGGTGAGAACGACGGGGGCAATGCGGACCCGCGCGTTGGCGAGGGCTCCGGGGGTCACGGTGATCCGGACCTGGTACAGGGTTCCCCCCACGCCGCCCAGAACGGTGGGGGTGACGTCCTGGTCCACCCGGGTGCCGTCGGCCAGCGTGGTGGTGCTGGTGACCGGCGGCGTACCACCGCGGGCCGCGGTCAGCGCCGTTTCCATCCGCTCGGACCCGATCAGCGTGTACTCGGTGGCGAAGTTCGCCATGGTGATGCGGCGGGCCGCGCCGATGGCCAGTGACTCCAGCGCCATGAGCCCCACGGCCAGAATCACCATCGCCACCAGCACCTCGGCCAGGGCAAAGCCGTCGCGCCCGGCGGGGAGTGCGCGTTGCGTCAACCGCATGTTATTGCTCCTGCCCACGATACACTCTTCCCACCCAGGATATGCTGACGGTATCGGTACGGTCGGAACGCACGACCAGAAAGGTCGACAGGCTGCTGCGGCGCATGCCCCGCGAATCGAAGGTGATGGTGGCCGGGTACGTACGGCTGACCTGCGCCAGGGTGGTTCCCCGCCCCGCGCCCTCGATCTTCACCCGCTTCACCAGTGTGTCGCCGGTGGTGACGGGGCTGGCGTAGGCCACGCGGTATGTGGTGGCGTTTTCCAGGGTGAGCGAGGCGGCGCGCCCCACGCGCACGGCCTGCGTTCGCGTCATGGTGAGGTCGGCCACCAGCTGCGACGTCGCGCTGCGCTGGCTCAGCGAGCGGACCCAGGCGGAAAGGCGCGGATACGCCATCGCCGAGATCACCACGGCGATGCCCACGGTGATCATGAGTTCCGTGAGCGTGAAGCCGGCCCGGCCGCGCGGGCGGAAAAGATGTGGTGTGGTCATGCCGGCGGACAACGTAACTTCCGTGCCCTGCCGAAACCCTTGCCATTACCGCACTTTCGCGCGCTTCTCCCCGCGCGGCGGCGGAAAACAGTTCCTGTTTTCGCATTGTTTGCATCCTCACCGCACGCGCAGCACGCGGCCCACCGCGGACAGGGTGAGCGAGTCGGTGGTGGCGCCCTGCCACACCCAGATGGTGCGGTTGGTGAAGCCCCGCGGCATGCCGCGCGAGGTAAAGGTCAGGGTGTCGTCCCCGTTCATTTCCGCGCACACCCGGCCGCCGGTGCCGCGCAGGTCCACCCGCCGCATGCGCTCCACCGCCTGGCCTCGCGTGCCCACCCGGTACAGGTGCCCGGCGCGCCGTCCTCGGTAGCGGGGAACGCAGTCGGCGGCGGATTCCAGCAGCAGCACGGCGCCCACCCCGTCGCGCATGGCGATGGAGCGCACGTGGGCCAGGTCGCCGGCGATGGTGTTGGACGCGGCCCGCACCCGCATGCCGGCGAGCTCCGCGTTCACCGCCGGCGCCGCCAGCCCCCACAGGATGCCGGCGATGCAGAGGGTCACCATCACGTCCACCATCGTGAATCCCTCAGACTGCTGGTTCGGCTGCTCCATTCTCCCCTTCCCCGCATTGGTGTCCCGTTCCCCCGCGCGGCGTCCCGATCCACGCGTCCATCATGTATGCTTTCCGCGCGGAGACAAGTCAAACCGCGACCCGCCACAAACCGGACAAGTGTGCGGATTCCGCGATTCCGTGCAGCAGAAAGCCGCTCCATCCCCAGGGATGAAGCGGCTTTGCGGTCCGACCGCCGTATCGAAAAGAAATTTATTCCAGACCGTAATCGCGGATCTTGTAGGAGAGCGCGCGGACGGAAAGCTCCAGCAGGTCGGCGGCGCGGGTGCGGTTGCCCCCGCAGCGTTCCAGCGCGCGGGAGATCAGCGACTTTTCCAGCGCGGGAAGCCGCCGCTTGACGGACAGGTCGCCCGCGTCGTCCGCCAGCTGAAAGGGATGGCGCCCCGTGCGCACGTGCGGCGGAAGATGATCCACCGTCATGGCCCCGCCGCTCAGGACCAGCGCGCGCTCCATCACGTTCTCCAGTTCGCGCACGTTGCCCGGCCAGGAGTACGCCGCCAGCACCGGGACCAGGTCACGGGGCAGCGGCGGCGAATCGATTCCCAGGCGTGGCGCGTGTCGGCGAAGGAAGTGTTCGGCCAGCGGCGGCACGTCTTCTGGCCGCGTGCGCAGCGGGGGAATGTGGATCTGCACGACGTTGATGCGATAAAAGAGGTCTTCGCGAAAGCGGCCCTCGCGCACCTCATCCACCAGATCGCGCGCGGTCGCCGTCAGCACGCGCACGTCGACCGCCTTCTCACCCGTGCCGCCCACGCGGCGGATCGTCCGTTCCTGAAGGACGCGAAGCAGCTTTACCTGCAGCGACAGCGGCAGTTCGCCGATTTCGTCCAGAAAGAGCGTTCCGCCATCCGCCTCCTCGAACAGGCCTTCGCGCATGCGGTCCGCGCCGGTGAACGCGCCGCGCTCGTGGCCGAACAGCTCGCTTTCCAGCAAGTTTTCGGGAATGGCGCCGCAGTTGACGGCCACGAACGCGCGGTCGCGCCGGGGCGAGGCGCGGTGCACGGCGCGGGCGATGGCCTCCTTGCCGCTTCCGCTCTCCCCGGTCAGCAGGACGGTGGAGGGGAACGGGGCCACGCGCCCGGCCAGCTCCATCACCTCCTTCATCGCCCCGCTGACGCCCACCACGTGCTCGAAGCCGGCCACCTCGCCCACTTCGCGCCGCAGACGGGCCACTTCGCGCTGAAGCTGCTCGCGCTCCTCCGCCTTGCGCAGGGTGAGGATGACCTCGTCGGCGTTGAACGGCTTGCTGATGTAGTCGTACGCGCCGCCGCGCATGGCCTCTACCGCGGCGTCCAGCGTGCCGTAGGCGCTCATCATGATGACCAGCGCCGGGCCGCCCGCGCGCTGGTAGCGCTCCAGAAACTCCAGCCCGCCCATGCGGGGCATGCGCACGTCGCACAGGACGAGGTCCGGCGGCTCGGCCAAGGCCATCCGCAGCCCCGCCTCGCCGTCCTCGGCCACCTGCACGGTATAGCCCTCGTCGCGCAGGATGAGGAGCAGGGTGTGCCGCAGCCCCGCCTCGTCGTCGATGACCAGCACGCGGCGATTGCTCAACGCTCTGCCTGTTCGGTGGGAAGGGTGAGTGTGAACGCCGCGCCGCCCTCCGGCGCCGACGCCACCTCGATGCGCCCGCCGAAGTCTGCGACGGTGCTCGCGACAATGGCAAGGCCCAGTCCCGTTCCGTCGCCCGGCGCGCGGGTGGTGAAGAACGGGTCGAACACCTTGTCGATGTCATCCACCGGAATCCCCGTGCCGGTGTCGGCGACCACGATGCGGATGACCTCGGTGCCCGCCTCGATGCGGTGCGGGTCGCGCACGGAGGCGGCGCGGGGGCGGCGCAGGTGCGCGTACGAAATCCCCGGTGGATCGTCCGCGCGGCGGGCGGGAATGCCGCGCTCCGGCCGGTACCGCTCCACGTTCGTGCGCACGTGCAGCGTTCCGTGGCCCTCCATGGCCCGGCGCGCGTTGTCGAACAGGTTGACGAACACCTGTTCCAGCAGGTGCGGCGTGCCGTGGACGGGCGGAAGCGCGTCCTCCAGCTGAAGGCGGAACTCGACGTTTTCCATCGTCCCCTGCCGGGTGAGGACGCCGGCGGCGGCGCGGATGGTGGCGTTCACGTCCACGCTTTCCCGCACGCGCGTGCCCGGGCGCGCGTAGTCCAGCAGCCCGCGGACGATGCGGTCGATGCGGCGCGCCTCTCCTTCTACGCCACCCACGAGCTCCGGATCGGCGCCGCGGCGGCGCAGGACGCTGGCGTAGCCCATGAGCGCGCCCAGCGGATTGCCGACTTCGTGCGCCACGCCGGCGGCCAGGCGGCCCAGCCCGGCCATCTTTTCCGCATCCACCAGTTCGCGCTGGGTGCTGACGAGGACGCGGTTGGTTTCATCCAGCGAACTGACGTTGTGGGCCAGCCGCTCCTGGTTGTCCAGAAGCTGGTCCGTCATGCGGTTGAGCGCGTGGGACAGCGCGGCCATCTCCAGGTTTTCGCCCACGGGCGCCCGGCGCGCGTAGTCGCCGGCGGCGATGGCCTCGGCGGCGGCGACGGCGGCCTGCACCGGGCGCAGCACCAGGCGCTCGATGAGGTGGTTGGCCAGCAGGACGTAGACGGCGACGTCCACGGCGATCAGCGCGCCCAGCACCCAGGCGGGTGAGGGGCCCAGCACGCTGAGCACCGTGTGCGTGCCGACGGCCAGAATGGCGGCGGCGAGCGCCAGAAAGGTGAGGTTGAGGAGGAGCTCGGCGCGAAGCGAGCCCCGGCCGGGGCCGGGGCTCGCGGAAGAATCGGGCTGGTTCACGGCGCGATGCGGCGCTGCGCCGCGGAGAGAGTCAGGCCGCTGCCGGAGCGCGGCGCCGTGCCGGGGTGCGTTCGGGCTTGCCGTCGAGTGCTTCGCGGGAGATCAGGTGCCAGACGTGGTCCACCACGGTGCCCGCGGGCTCCGACCAGGTGACCAGGCCTTCTTCGCGCGCCTGTTCCAGGGCCCTGCGCAGTGCATGCTTGCTGACCGGCTTTCTCATGTACGCCTCCACAAAAGAGAAAAGGTCCAGCTCGCCGTCCGGGGCTCCGCTCCGGGCGGCCCGACGATCGCCTACAGTCCTACCATAATACGAACAGCGAGTGTCCGCGAGGGGTGCCGGATACAACCAGCATGTCATACGGCAATACGGGTGATACAAATTGCTGTATCAGCCGATGTCATTGCGATGAACAAAAGAACTGCTGTTTCACACGGAGGTCACGGAGGATGCACGGAGGTCACGGAGGACAGCAACAGCATATCTCACGCAGAGCAGCAGAGGAGCAGAGAACAGATGGAAAGCATTCATGATTCCACATCGGCTCCTCTGCTCCTCTGCTGCTCTGCGTGATCCAGTCAGTTGCGGTTCCTCAGACCGTGGCCGACATCCCGAGTTCGGGGGCGATCCCGCGCATGGCTTCAATGACGAACTGCACGTGTTCCGGCAGTTTTACGCCCAGTTCTTCGGCGGCGCGGCGCACGTCGTCGCGGTCCACGCCCGCGGCGAACTGCTTGTCCTTCATCTTCTTGATGACGGACTTGGCCTCCAGGTCGGCCACGGAGCGGCTGGGACGAACGAGCGCGGCGGCGGTCACCAGCCCGGTGATTTCGTCGCAGGCGTGCAGGGTGCGCTCCAGCCGCGTCTCCGGCTGCACGCCCGTGCGGTCGGGATAGTGCGCCAGGATCGCGCGGATCACCGGCTCGGGATAGCCGGCCTCGCGCAGCATTTCGGCGCCGCGCAGGGGATGCTCTTCCGGCCAGCGCTCGTAATCGAAGTCGTGCATCAGCCCGGCGGCGCCGTACGTGTCCTCATCCTCGCCAAAGACGCGGGCGTAGGCACGGCACGCGGCCTCCACCGAATACATGTGCCGGCGCAGGCTTTCACTTTCCACGTACTGATGCATCAGCGCGAGCTGCTCGTCGCGGCTGGGGAGTGCGGGCATCGGGGCTCCGGCTTGCGGGTTGATCTCCGGCCCGGACGCGGGCGCGGCCTCATGCGCGAATGTAAGGCGCGGCGTGGCGGGAAGGAACGGGGCGGACCCGATGGTGGTGCGCGGCCGCGGGCTGGGGCCCCTCACCCCGCGTGCTGCGCACGACGACCCTCTCCCACGAACGGATGTGGGAGAGGGAGCACACCCCAGATCGGCGCGGAACCCGTTGCGGTTGAAGCCCCGAACCGGACGCGCCAGCGGCCGGTGTCGGGGGTTCCCGCGGTCGGAGCGGCGGATTCATCCGCTCAACAGCATTCGCTCACACTTGGACTGGGCGATCCGCACCGGACCATCCGCCCGCCCCAACCCTCCCCCCACTACTGTCCGGCTTACAAGTCGAAGAGCTGCAACTGGTTAGGAAGCGGTTGACTGGTGGTAGTGTAATCCGGGGCTGAAAA